>JBGSMH010000056.1:0-8862 GCA_041740275.1 Phycisphaerae bacterium | reverse complement strand
TTGAGAGCTCGATCCGACTGGTCCTGATCGGTCTGCTGATATTCTGCTGGCGCGTCGATGCCGCCGAGATGGATGCGGCACGTTTTGAGGCTGATCTTAAAGCCCTTGCCGATGTCCAATCGCGTGCCCCCGGTTCTGCCGGTCATGCTCAGGCCCGCGATTACCTCATCAAGCAGATCGAAGTGTTGCCCAGTGTGGAGATCAAACTTCACACCTTTGACACGCTCGTCCCGCAAACCCGCTCGGCCAGCCTGACTGTCGGCACATCAACCACACCCGTCTATCCCTTCTACCCTGCCAATGTCCGGCTAAATAGCACGCCCAAAGAGGGGATTTCGGGCAAACTGGTCTATTGCGGCAAAGCCAGCTACGCCGAGATCCCACCGGCGCGGCTCGACGGCAATATCGCGGTGATCGAAGCGTCGGCGGCTGAAGACTGGAAAACCGTTCACTATTTTGGTGCCCGCGCGGTGCTGATTCTGCCCGG
This sequence comes from Phycisphaerae bacterium, assembly GCA_041740275.1. GTDB lineage: Bacteria > Planctomycetota > Phycisphaerae > Tepidisphaerales > Tepidisphaeraceae > BPJO01. The sequence continues at coordinate 8,375 of JBGSMH010000056.1, read as the reverse complement.
CCCGGGCGTGAACAATCGCGATCTGCGGTCCCACGAGATGTTGATCCCCATCAACGTCCCGCGATTCTATCTGGCCGACGAAGCGTTGGCAGAACAGATTCGTTCGGGCAAGGTCGATCAACCCGCGACGCTGTCGGTGCAGGCCGACTGGACGCGAACGACCATCAGCAATATTTACGCCTATGTCGCCGCCAAAGACCCGCTTGCCCCCAGCGAAGAGCGTGGCAACGGCAAAAAGGCGTGGTCAGCGCTTTTGGTCGTCGCGCCGTACGATGCCAGTGGTCTGGTTCCGGACTATTCCCAAGCTGCCAGCCAGGCCGTGCAACCGGCGGCGGCGCTGGGGATGCTTCGCGATTTTGCAGCAAACCCACCCAAACGCCCCGTCCTGATCGCGTTCACCGGGGCCGATTCGCTGCAATATCAAGGCACGCGTCAGATGCTGATGGCTTTGGCAGACCCCCCCGCCAAATGGCGCGAGGTGCTGACAGAGGAGATCGCCCCCAAGCAGAAGGCGACCGCCGACCTGCTCGCCACCGCCCGGGGGCTTTCGGGTGATCCGACCAAGCTTGATGTGGTCAAAAATCGCGAGTTGATCGACCGCATCGTCAAGATCATCGACACCGACATCGCGATGGAGCAGGACGAATTGTTCCGACTCCGCGTGTTGCCCGTCGATCAGGTCACCGAAGCCATCAGCAAGCGGATGGCCGACCTCGAAGCCCGTCAGCTTCGACTGAGCCAGCTCAAACACCGCTTTACGACGCGTCCCAAGGAGTTGGTCGGGGATTTTGATGTCGATTCCAAGCAGTATTTGTCGCGTGTGCTTAAGCGTCTGGGCGATCAGCCGGGCGTGGAAGGGTTGGAGCAGCAGTGGGCGCACCGCGCCGCGGCGCTTCAGACGCGCATTGACTTGTATGAGTGGCTGGCGACGCGAATCAATCAATCGTCGCCCGACGCGGTTAAGCGCAACCTTGATCCCGCGCCGCGCTACAACAATGATCGGCTGATCGAAGTGATGGTCGGGCTGGATATCAGCGACGCCGGCACGCGCATTGGCCCGATGTATTGGGGGCGATGGGGTTGGGCGTCGTCGATTACGCAGATTCAGGAACATCGCGAATGGTTCGAGAAGCAGGCCGGCCTGCTCAAGAGCAAAGACCCCGCCGAGGTGGCGTCGGTCGATTGGTACAAAAAGATCTCGGATGTGGTTGATTTTGAGCCGCTCAAGCTGACGCGCTCGCCGATCTCATATTTGGCATCGCCGATCGGGATACCGAGTGAAATCGGCATCGCGTGGGGTGTGCCAGCGTTCGGGATGACGACGCTGGAAGACCTGCGACCGCTTCGCGACACGCCCGCAGACACGCTGAAGAATTTGAACGTACCGCATGTCGTCAAGCAGGCACTGGCGGTTCATTCGCTGTTTCGCCACGCATGGGACGATCCCAAGTTCCTCGGCCAGCCCGAATACCGTCGCAACAGCAACGATTTTGAAGGGCAGATCGTCTCTACCGCCTCGGGCAAGCCGATCCCCGATCTCCCGCGCGAAGGCTTCATCGCGACTTACACCTACATCAACGCCGCCCGAAAAATCCCGCAGATTCGGTACATGCCGTACACCGTAGGCGTGCGCCGAATTGAAGTCACCTATTGCGACTCCGAAGGCCGGTACTATTTTGAAGGCATTCCGCGGGTAAGTGGCTTGGTGAACATGATCGCCAAGGTCTACAAGCTCTCGCCCGGGAGCGGGGAGATCGTCGCAAGCACCGATCTGGGCAAACAGGCCGGGGATATCAAGCAGACGATCAATCTCGATCAGGAAGTCACACCGGTTATGTCGGTGGTGTTTAATTCGCTCGAGTTCACCATCAGCGGGCTGTACGACCCGCGATTTTTGCAGTCGCTGAGCGAAGTGCAGTTGATGGATGCCCGCCGCAACGCAGAACCCCAGCGGTTCGATGCGATGCTCTCCTCCCAGTTCATGTACGGCGGGCTGGAACCCGGGTCGCGGGCGTATCTGCTGTTCCGCTACGGACGCATCGGCAACCGCATCATTCTGCTGAACATGCCCGACCCCGACGCAGGCGAGCAGCTAAAGAAGACGCGCGGTGCCGGTCAGGGGTTTGTCGTTGAAGACCTCAGCCGACTCGGGCCGATCGCGATGGTGACGGCACGCGATTTTTACCTGCTAAACCAGACGCGGATCGAAGAATATCGAAAAGCCGGGGTCAGCAGCGAACTGATCGACCGCATGCACGCCAACGCCAAGGAGCAACTTGAGTTGGCGCGAGTGAAGCAGGCGGAAAACGATGCCAACGCGATGATGCGAAGCGCGACCGGGGCCTGGGCCGATGAAGCCCGCGTCTATGATGCCGTCCAGAAGATGGCCAACGACGTCATCTATGCCGCGATCTTCCTGCTTCTGCTGGCGGTCCCGTTCTCGTTCTGCATGGAACGACTCACCATTGGCGCGACCAACATCTATGCCCAGATCGGCTACACCTTCCTCATCTTCGGCGTGATGGCGGCGGCGCTGTGGGTGTTTCACCCCGCATTCAAAATCAGTTCCAGCCCGCTGATCATCATCCTCGCGTTCGCGATCATCCTGATGTCGCTGGTGGTTATCAGCGTCGTCTATTCACGTTTCGACAGTGAACTGAAGCGCATCCGCTCCGGCCGTGGCAGCGTCGAAGGTGCAAGCTTTGCTCGCGCCAGCGTGCTGATGAGTGCGGTCATGCTCGGCATCGCGAATATGCGTCGCCGCAAGTTCCGCACGGCGTTGACCAGCAGCACGGTCGTGCTGATCACCTTTGCGGTGCTCTGCTTCACGTCTGCAAGCCGCTATCAGGGAACGATCTCCCTGCCCACGGGTGTGGATTCGCAATATTCGGGTCTGCTTCTGCGGCAGCGCGGTTTCCGCAACATGCCCGTCGAGGCACTCGACAGCCTGCGGGCGGCATATCCGGGCAAGCAATTCGTCGAACGCTGGTGGACCCTTGATGCGGCCGATCCCAAGACGCAGGTCCACCTGATCGTCCCGACGCCCGCCGGACAATCGTCGCGCGTCCTGGCAATGCAGGCGATGCTCGGCCTATCTCCTGGCGAAAGCAATCTGAGCGCGATCGAGCAGGTCGTCTCCAACTTTGACCGACTGGAAAGTGGCGAACAGAACGTCATCTACCTCTCCAACAGCGCCGCCGATCAGTTGAAGATCAAGGTCGGGGACAAACTGGAGATCGCTGGCATCCCGCTGGAGTTGGCCGGGACATATGACGGGAATGATTTTGATCAACGGGTGACGATGTTGTCCGGGGCGTCGTTGGCACCACTGAAATACACCTCCGGTGCACTGGATGCCAGCGGCCGGAAATTGACAGATCAGAACGCCGATACGCTCGACCTCGATGCCGATTCCTCCGCGGCCGAAGCGGATGCAACGTACGAGCACCTGCCATCGACGCAATTCGGGATCATCTCCGCGTCGGTGGCGCAGCGGCTTGAAAACACGACCCTCCGCACCGTTGGCGTGCGCGTCGCGATTGAAGACGAAAAACCCAATGAGCGCGACGTCAAAGTCCGCGAAATCGTCGATGACATCACCAAGCGTTTTGCCATGGCGACGTTCGCGGGGTATTCCGACGGGGTCAAGCTGGTCAGTGCCAGCAACCTGTCCTCGATCGGCGGGGGCGCACAGGTCGCGATCCCGCTGGCAATCGGCGGGTTGATCATCTTCAACACGATGATGGGCTCGATCGCCGAGCGACGCCGTGAAATCCATGTCTATACGTCGCTTGGACTTGCGCCGATGCATGTCGGGGCGTTGTTTGTCGCTGAGGCGATGACCTACGGCCTGATCGGATCGGTCTTTGGCTACATCATCGGGCAAGGCGCGGGAACGATCCTGCTAAAAATGGGTTGGCTGGGCAATGTGACGCTCAATTATTCGGGCACCAGTGCGATGATGACGCTGGGTTTGATTCTCTTGATCGTGCTGCTGTCGGCATTGGTGCCGGCGCGGCTGGCGAGCAAGATCGCGGCACCGAGCATCGAACGAAGCTGGCGCGTCCCCGCCCCGCAAGGCGATCAGATCGTCGCCACGCTCCCCTTCACCATCAACAAAACCGCCGCCGAGGGCGTGGTGGCGTACTTGTCGGAGTTCTTTGAAGCGCATCAGGAAGGGTCGATCGGCAAGTTTAGTGCCGGGCGGATCGAAGCGTTCGCCGACGTCAATGACGCCGGTCAACCCACGCGCGGCCTCAAAACCGTCGTCTGGCTCACCCCGTTTGATCTGGGCGTGCGTCAACATCTGCTGCTTCTGATTCATCCGGGCGAGTTCAATGAAATCTACGAAGTCCAGGTCGTCCTCGAGCGCCTCAGCGGCGACGACGGCAGTTGGTGGCGAATGAACCGCAGCTTCCTGACCGAACTGCGTAAGCAGTTCCTGCAATGGCGATCGCTGTCGCCTCAGCGGATGAAAGACTATGTCGAAGAAAGCCGCAGCCTGTTTGCGGAAATCCCAAAAAAGGTCGTGACGACCGATACCAGTGAGGAAGTCCGCCTTGCGTGATGGAGTGCGGTAAGACTGAGGAGAATGTGCCTCTGTGGCGAGTATCGATCTGAAGCAGACAGTCGCGAACTGAAAATCCCATGACCGTAGATAAAGAACTCGAACAATTCCGCGACCTGATGAAGCCCCCAGATACCTGGGTGGATGCGTTTGGCCTCAAAGCGATGATCGGCGGCCTCTTCGTCGGGCTGATCATGACCCCGGCGAGCATGTACATGCAACTGGTCACCGGCGCCGATATCGGGTCGGCGGCGCAGTGGGTCACGATCATCCTGTTCATGGAAGTCGCCCGACGTTCCTTCACACAGCTATCTCGACCGGAAATCTACATCCTCTACTACATGGCCGGTGCGACGCTGGTCCACTCGGGGTTAGGCCAGGGTTTGCTGTGGCAGCAATTTATTGTGCAGTCCGAAGAGATGCGCAAATTCGGCATCGTGGACAAGATTCCCGACTGGTACGCGCCAAAATCGCCGGATGTGTTGGGTTCGCGATCATTCTTCCATCCCGCCTGGTACACGCCCATCGGATTGATGGGCCTGAGCATGGTGCTCAATCGTCTGGATAACTTCGGCCTGGGCTACATCATGTTCCGGCTGACCAGCGATGTCGAAAAGTTGCCGTTCCCGATGGCACCGGTCGGTGCCGCGGGCGTGACCGCGCTGGCGGACGCATCGAGCGGGCAGGAGACCTGGCGATGGCGCGTCTTTAGTTTTGGTGCGGTATTGGGCATGGCGTTTGCCGTCGTCTACCTGGCATTGCCTGCCGTCAGTAGTGCGTTTTTACCGGAAAAAATCTCGATCTTCCCGATCCCCTTCAAAGACCTGACCGAAAACACCGAACGCATCCTCCCTGCCGTCCCGATGATGCTCAGTTTCGACATCGGTTTGCTTATTCTGGGCATGGTGCTTCCGTTTTGGGCGATGGTCGGTGCATTTGCTGGCATGGCGATCAGTTGGATCGTCAATCCCACGCTCTATTACACCGGCATCCTGAAAAACTGGTCGCCGGGCATGGGCGCGATCCGAACCGTCAACAGCAACACACTCGATTTCTACTTTTCGTTCGGGTTGGGCCTAACGCTGGCGATCGCAGTGATCGGCTTCTGGCAAGTCTTCCGAAGCATCTCCGAAGCACGAAAATTGAAGGGAAATATCACCAAAGGCGAGCAATCAGGCTTGGCGGCGCTGTTGCGTCCCCCGCCGGGCCGTGGCGACATCAATTTATGGGTCGCGATCGGCATTTATTTCTTCACCATGAGCGCCACGATCTGCATGGCGTGGTGGCTTTTGCACCGGGCTCATGTCCAGGGGGTCGGCTCCCCGGTGACGTGGGTATTGCTGGCGGTCTTTGTATTCTACGGATTCGTCTACACCCCGATCATCAGCTACGTCTCGGCCCGTATGGAAGGCATCATCGGCAACTCGGTCAACATCCCCTTTGTCCGCGAAGCCACCTTTATCCTCACCGGCTATCAGGGCGCGGCGATCTGGTTCGCGCCCTTTCCCGCACACAACTACGGGAACATGACGCTCTATTTCCGTAAAACCGAACTGGTCGGCACGAAAATCATCTCCATGTTCAAGGCCGAGATGTTCGTGCTGCCTATCGTCTTTGTCTCTACGATCATTTTCAGTCAGTTCATCTGGAACATCGCGCCGGTACCCAGCCAGTCGTTCCCGTTCACCGAAGTCTTCTGGGAAGCCCATGCCTACAAAATGGGCCTGATGATGAGTGCCACCATGCCCGGCGGCGAGACCAGTGCCTTTACCGAAGCGTTCAAACCGTGGGTGCTCTTCAGCGGATTTGGCATCGCGATGGTGCTGTTCAGCGGGCTGAGCTATTTCGGCCTGCCGATCCTATTGGTTTACGGGCTGATCCGCGGACTCGATCAGGCCCAACCGCATGTGATTCTGCCCCAGTTCTTCGGCGCCATGCTTGGCCGTTACTACTTTTCCAAGAAGTTCGGGGATATGTGGAAACAGTACGTCATCGTCTTTTTCGCGGGCTATTCCTGCGGGATCGGGCTGATGATGATGCTGTCGCTGGGCCTGGTGTTTATCAGTAAGAGTGTGTTTCAATCGCCATATTAGTGGCTGGTGGTGAGTGGCCAGTGGCTAGTAAGGAAAAAACAGACACAGTCTCGCCACTAACCACTGGCCGCTCGCAACTCATTGCATGGCATGGCTGGCGATTGAACGTGCCGGACGCCTGGAACCCGGTGAAAGTCGATGGCGACCGGGATCAGGGCGTCTTGCTGCTGGCGGATATGTTTCAGGCGAAACTGGGACTTCGCTGGCGACGGATGAAGCGTGGTGATCCGGTTCAATGGGCGAATCGGTCGCTCGAAGCCGAGGTCGGCAAACTCGCCGCCGCCGAGGCGGTGGATTATCCGATGCCCGAGGGATCGGATTGGCGGGTGTCGAAGCTGTACATCGACAAAGAGCCCCCCGGACGTGATATCTGGGTCGGCTGGAGTCAAAAGAGCGGCCGCGTGCTGGAAATCGTCCATCACGCCAAAACCCGCGACCCGGTGCTGGCAGATCAGGTGTTGCCCTCCGTGTCCGATACGCAATCGACCGACCCACAGGCGTGGTCGATCTATGATTTTTCAGCCATCACCTCTGCAGAGTGGTCGCTGAAGTGGTTTCGGCTCAATGCCGGGGATTTGACCCTGGCATTCGCCAATCAGCGGCGGTCGATCCGACTCCGACAGGTCGGCCCGGCGTCGCTGGCGTTGTCGCGGATGGAATTGGACGATTGGATTGGGCAACTGGATAAGGCGTATCGCAAGATATACCGAGAGGCCCAAAACCTGTCTGATGTCACGTTACAACTGCCCACCCGGGCGTTAAAAGGCCGATCAGGCGTGTTCAGGCGAAAGCGAAGGCTCTTCTGGGCATTTCGATTCGCCAATGAGGTGCGAACGCTGGGTTTTCATGACCCGGTTCGCAATCGCCTGCTGATGGCGCAAGGCGACGATGAACCGGCGATGCGGGAGATGATCGCAACGATGGGTTGGGCGTCTCGCGAAGTGGAAAAATAGGGCTTGGAGCCTCGGGTTTGGTGAGTTGGACGGGTGAATCGATGGTGCTGGATAGTGTTGCATGTTTTTCCGATCGAAGAAACCTCGACTCTCCGCCGAAGAGGCGCTGAATTCCAAGCCCATGCGGCTGGTGGACGCCGAGATGTCGCTGTTGCCCGAAGGCGGCATGCTCAAGGTGCTGATGCGCCAGCCCAAGTGGGGCCGGACGCTGTTTCGACTGCCCGAAAACAGCACCAAGACCTATGAATTTGACGCCATCGGCGTTTTCGTCTGGGACAATATCGACGGGAAAACATCAGTCGAGCAGATCATCCTGCGGCTGGCGAAACGGTACGATATGAACATGCGGGAAGCCCAGGTGCCCACGATCAAGTTTCTGGAAATGCTGATTAAACGTGGACTGGTGGGCGTGCCCATGGACAAAAAAGACAAAGAAAAGGCCTGAGGAAACGCGATGCCGAAGAATACGGAAGTCAAACGCCAGATTACCCTCCCGCTCAGCAAGGCGGTCGAGATCGCGTGGAAGTCGATCCGCATGCGGCTCAGCCGCAGCATGTTGGTGACCAGTTCGATCGTGCTGGCGCTGGCGTTCTTGTGCTCGATCATGACCAGCGAAACACTGCTGGACGGGATGCGCAACTGGATTGCCGCGCAATCAACGCCGGAAGCACAAAAGGATCTGAAGCAAACGCGTGATACGCTGGATGCGGAAATTAAGGCGTTGGAAGTCGAGATCCGCAACGCCGCTCAGTACGCCAAGCC
>JBGSMH010000055.1:0-4569 GCA_041740275.1 Phycisphaerae bacterium | reverse complement strand
CCATCCCCCGGATCTCGGCGGCGACCGACTCGGCAGCTTGGACGTTGGCTTCGCAGGAGATCGCGACATCCGCACCAAACTCCGCCAGTGCCAGCGCGATCGAACGTCCGATCCCACGACTGCCGCCGGTGACTAGCGCTGTTCGACCGGTTAGTTTCATCAATTCTCCTATTGCGCCCATTATTGCTCCAGTCGTACAGTCGTGTCACCGCCTGCTGGGGTAAGCGAGAACGTTGCAGAAGTGCCTGCGACGCGAGCGGAATACCCGCCATGGAAACCGCGGAACCGCACCTGGCCCTTGGCGTCGGTGTCGGCGGTCAGTCGCGTACGCCAATCGTCGCGGATCAGCTTCTGCAAAGCGTTGTAAGACGGCTTTGGATTCATGTTTCGGTCGAGCAGGCCGGATTCGACCGAATCCTCTCCGGGCGCTGCCGCACCGTCGGGGACATTCCACCAGGTGATCGCGTGGACGGCGGGGTGACTGAACCACATGCGGTAGAAGTTCTTCGCCACTTCCGCCTGTATTGCCGGTCCATCGGGATCGTTGCGCGGGGAGGTGAGCGTGATCTCGCTGATGTGGATCAGACGGTTGAAGTTGGCGTACCGATCCAGCATCGCCAGTTGGTCGGCCGGGTGGAAGCGTTCGCCTCTGGCGACGGCGCGAATCTCCTCGTCTTGGAACATGTGCAGTTGCAGCCCGATCCCGTCGACCTTTGACTTCTGATCGAGCAACTGCTGGATCAATTGGTGATAGCGATCCTGCGAGCTCTCCATTGCGCCGGTAACTTCATTGATCATCAAGTGTGCCGACGCAGGCATGTATTTCTCGCACCACTGGAACGCCTTGCGCGCGTAATCGGGCGGCATGGGTCGCGATGTGCCTTCGCGGAGCCGCCTTTCGCTGAGCATGGTCTCGTTCACCACGTCCCAGCGCGAAATGACATGCCCGTATCGCTCGGCGATCTGCTCGATGCGTCGCTCCCAGGCCGTGCCGTCGATGCTCGCTTCGTCGCTCAGCCAGTCCGGAACGGACCATTTGATGAAATCCCACACCAGCGGATGGCCGCTGAGGTTTAGTCCGTGCCGCTGTCCGAACTCGACCGCCAGATCCACTGGCGGGCGGCGTCGGATAAATGGGCTGTCTTTGGAGAAGCGCAGGTTCCCGGGCGTCGGTTCCAGATCGCGCCAGTAAAGCGACACCGTTCCGGCGTTGAACAACTCGACGTATGCCTTTTCGTACGCCCTCGCGGTGGCCGGATCGTCATAACACCCGACCATGAATAGGTTGGCACCGAACAGAAAATCGGAAGATGTCTGCTCGATCGTCACCCGCTGCCCAACCACGGGCTTGCCCGCACGATCCTGAACGGTCAACGTCAGATCGGATTTGCGATTCTGTTCAATTCCGTCATCGATTCGGCGTGCGACGGTGGGATCAGACCAGAGAGATTCATAGGATTTGGTGATCATGTTTGTCCTTAAGTTCCGCCAACAATTGGGTACCATTCCGGCCGCCGCGGGTCGGCGTGGAAGCGGGCGTAGTAATCGCCCATTTGTTCGTAATACTTTTCGTAGCGCGTCATTTTTTCTTCGTCGAGCTTCACACCCAGGCCGGGTCCGGTCGGCACGCGAATACAACCGTCTTCGTACTTCATCAGGCCGCCTTCGATGATGTCGTCGGTGAGATAGTGATAGTGGGCATCGCCAGCGACGTGCATCTGCGGGATCGTGCACGCCGTGTGCAGCATGGCGGCCAGTTCAACACCGAACTCAGCACCCGAATGCATCGCCACGCCCAGATTGAACGTATTACAGACCGCAACCAGATCCTTCACGCCGCGTGGGCCTTCCCAGTAGTGCAGATCGGTCAGCACGATATCAACGCTGCCCATCTTGATCGCCGGTGCCAGATCGTCGAACCGGGCGGGGTACATGTTGGTGGCGATGGGGATCTTCACCTGCTGCCGAACCGCGGCGTTGCCGTTGAGTCCCCACGAGGGGTCTTCAAAATACTCCGGCTCGAGTTCCTCGATCCGCTTGCCCACCCGCACGGCGGTTTCGACCGACCAGGTGCCGTTGGGGTCGATCCGCAGCCCGAAGCGATCCCCCAGCCGCTTGCGGCATAGCTCCATTACGCGGGCTTCTTCCATCGGGTCTTCTACACCGGCCTTGAGTTTCATGGATTTGACGCCCAACTCGGCGTGTAACTGAACGCACAGTTCAGCCATATCCTCGGCGCTGGTGTCGTCGCCGGTGCCTTCGGTGAACGGTTTTCCGAACGAGACGTCGCCTTTTGGCCTGTCGTAACGCCAGAAAAGATACGCGATCATCGGCACGCGATCGCGGACAGCACCGCCCAGCAGATCGGAAACAGGACGATTGCAGGCTTTGCCCATGATATCGAGGCACGCCATCTCGATCGCGCCATAGAGACGGGCATTGGACAGATAATAGATGCTGCGCAGGACTTTGAGTTTGATGGTCTCGATGTGAAACGGATCGAGCCCGATGATCCGGGGTTTGAGCCGCATGAGTGCGCCGCGCTGTTCGCCGCCGCCAACTTCGCCGAGGCCGACGATGCCTTCGTCGGTGATCAATTCGAGGATCGTGCGGAGGAAGTAACCCGGATGAACGCCGGTGTTGTGACGCAGTTGGCAGTTGAGCGGGATGGCGACGGTGCGCACCCGCATATCGATGATCTTCATGATTCTGAGTCCTTGTCTATGAGATTGTCCGATGCGGCGCTCATTGCTCACCTCGATTGGCCAGGCGAATGTCGCGCACCGCTGCGGTCATCCACTTTGCCACGGCCGGAACCGATGCATCAGGCAACTCACCCGGCATCGCGATCAGTGTGAGGGCGGCGACGATTTGATTGTCCGAATCGCGGATCGCGACCGAGATCGTATGAATGTTGGGGCTGTAACTGCCGCGATCGACAACGGGCTTGGATGTCCGTGCCGTGGCGACCCGCGCGATAAAATCTTCGCGAGATTGATTTGCCCATGCGGCGGCGGGGGAGCGTTTGATGAGTTGGTCGATTTCCGGGTCGGTCATGTCGCCACAGAGGATCGAACCGCTGGAGCCGATCGCCAGCGGATACGCCGTCCCGACCCGGCCGGTCATGGAGATCGCCTCGGGCGACTCGCCGCGCAGGACGGTGACGGCATTGTCCCCCTGACGGACCGACAGTTTGCCCGGCAGGCGGGTTTTAGCGATCAACTGATCGAGCGGTTCGCGGACGGCATCGATCAATCGCGAGACCGGCGTCAACCCGTCCAACAGTCGCACCAGTCCCACTGCCAACTCCCATCCGCCCGTGCGTTTCTCGGCGATCCATCCCTGCTCCTGCAGCGTTCGGACGATCCGAAAGCAACTGCTGGGCGCGATATCGAGTGATCTGGCCAGTTGGTGCATCGACACTGCTCCGCCGGTGGTCGCGATCGCGTTCAGCACGCGAAAGGTCTTTTCAACGATGGGGATGGTATAGGACATGATTTAATACACAAATACCATAATCCTCTATTGAAACAAAGCGAGCGGGACCGCGCGGGTCTGCGACAATTGCGTCGGACGCGGGGAAGGTAGGGCTTGGGGGTTGGTGGGATTTGCGATTTTGGATTCCATCGGTTCGCCGCGACACGAAGTGGAGCACATTCCCCCGCGAGCGTCTTCGACTCACTTGTGCAGTGTAGGCGTTCCGCTGAAGCGGACACTCGATGCGGATCAGGTCACTGAATCGAGCACCACGCGGACGATTTTCCAGCCCGTGGTGAGTTGGGCAAACTCCACAAGATACGTGCGGCCAGCGATTTTTGAGTGCATTAGCGATACATACACGGTCGCACGTTCACCCCTAATCCTGGGCGGGTCGGTACTTAGGATGATGGCACCATCGTCCGGAGGCTTATCCATGACACGCCGAGGCTCCGTTTGATCGACGGCGACGATGGGCGCGTGTTCTGCGGTCAGTTGCTTCAGGACCAGCATATCAAAATGCGATCCCGCGACGCACACGACTGGCGCTTCGAGACCGTATTCCGAGCTGCCTGTAAACACATAGATCACTACCCACCTTGCCGCCTCGTAGCGAAGCGCATAGGTGTCGTCGTTCGAACTGGAATCAGACTTTGCTGGCAACCCGGCACAGCCCTGCAAGTTGCAGACAAGCAGAAAGACCACGGCAAAGGTTTGTAGTGTTCTTTTCACGTTACCTCATTTCTTGTAGACGAGGGTAAGCATGGCTGAGACCCGTTCCATTTGCCAGACCGCTAACCTTGAACTGTCTGGTGATTAGGCGCGATGAGCGTGAGACAATCATACCTGTTTATCCGTGTTCATCTGATCCAATCCGGGCGATCCGTGTCCCAATCTTCAGTTACTCGTAAACGCGCAACAGGCAAAAAGAGAAAAACAAAAATTAAAGTGGCGGTTTTCGGGCAATTTTGAGTGCGCGTTGCGCGCCAGAGGTGTTCTGGCGCGCAACAGGTGGGATAGCATGGAGGGGAGGTGTGTTTCGGGTCTGGATTCAGGACAATCGCAGTACTGGTCAATGTCATCCTGACGCGT
>JBGSMH010000054.1:0-9283 GCA_041740275.1 Phycisphaerae bacterium | reverse complement strand
CTCACACTCGGCGTGGCCGTAGCGGAGATTGGGGTCGAGGATCGCCCGCAACGACCACTCGCCGGACGCATCCTGTGCGACCATCACATTCTTGCCCCACAGATCGCCATGGCACAGTCGCGGCCGATCATCGTGGTGCAGAAACTGATCCAGACGCTCGTGCAACTTTTCGATCTTCCGCCGCATTTTGATCGGGATCTCGGCCACCTGCTCAACCACATGCACCGCGTGGTCGTGCATCGACCTGTAGAACCCCGCCCAGTCGGTCATCTGATGGTTCCCGGAAAGATCGACCTTGCCGTAGGTATCGCGGGTATGGGCATGCAGTTGCAGCACCCGCTGCGCCAGTTGCTGTTGCAGCCGATCGTATTCGGCCTCGGGCAACTGTTTTTTGGCGGTGGCGAGCGTGATGCCTTCGATGTATTCGATCAACAGATAGGTGTTCGGGTCTTCCAGCGATCCGGTATGCGCCAGATAGATCTTGGGAACGGGCAGTTCAAACTCGCGGAGGAGGTGCAGTTGATAGGCTTCGTTGGCCAGTTCGCGATCGACGCGGTGCGGGGTGATCTTTAGGACGGCCTTGCGGTGGTCGCCAGTGACCAGCAGAAGCGTGTTATTGATGCTTCCCCCCGCCAGTGGGACGACTTCGGTCAACTCGGTCGGGTCGCCTGCCCACTGGCCGACGATCCGACCCAACGCCTTCCATGAAATCTCATCACCACCTGTCATCATCGGTTGCTCCGGTATGACCAATACAACTGTCGCGCGCATCGCCCCGTTTATCAACTAAAATCCATGCCCGATAAGGTGCTTTTTCGTCGCAGGGCAGAAAAGCCTAGGATGTTCGTCAGGTGCGTGACTAATATTAACGCGCGTTCATCAAGGTTTGACCTTTTTAGGGACAGCAAAATAGACTCGGATTCAGATAAAACAGCATGAAAACCGCCATCATCATCGTCGATCACGGCAGCCGTCGGATGGAGAGCAACCGGATGCTCGAAGAAGTCGCCCGGCTTTTCGCCGCCCGGTTCTCGCAAAGTTTCGATATCGTCGAACCGGCGCACATGGAACTGTGCGAGCCATCCATCGCGACCGCCTACGCAACCTGCGTCAAACACGGAGCAACCCGCATCGTCGTCGCACCCTATTTCCTTAGTTTCGGCAAACACTGGACCCGCGACATCCCCTCCCTCCTCGCCCAGGCCGCAGTCGAATATCCGGGAACCGAATACCAACTCGTCGAGCCATTGGGCATCGACGATTTCATGCTGGATCTGCTCTTCAAACGCGTCACACAGACAAATGAACCGGTGATCGCGTCCGGCCAGCCTGATCCACGGGTCGAAGGGCTGGAACCCAGCACCCGGCGTGAGGTGTGTACGAGTTGCCCGTTTAGTGTTCAGCCCGATGGGTCGATCGTGGATAATCGACGCGCCAAGGTCGCGGGCTGAGGCAGGATCTGCCCACACCAATCTGCCTGCGTCACACCGCGGCGGTCAGTTGCACGTTTGGGGAGGGTGCGACTTTTTGACAACCATCCCCGCTCCGCTAGACTCGTTTTCACCTCATGAGGCGAACTCTCTCGGCACGCTATGCCATCGGTTTTGCAGTCGCGTCGGTGCTCTTTGTCAGCACCCCACCCACTCTTGCGCAGCCCGCACCCGCCGGGCCACGCGACATCAGCGTCGCCGCCGACTTGAAAGGGCGGACCGTTGAAGGCGTTCGCGTTGCCGGAAACACCAAAGTCCTCACCGCCTCCATTCTCAACGTCGTCCGCACCCGCGAAGGCGACAAGTTTGACCCGGCGACCGTTCAAGAGGATTACCAGCGAATCTTCGGCCTGCGTCGCTTCAGCAATGTCGAGGCCAAGGTCGAACCGACCCAGACCGGCGTGGTCGTGGTCTTTGATGTCACCGAGCAACAGCAGATCACCGACATCCAGATCAAAAAGAACATCGCCAACGCCGAAGTCACCGACGATCAGATCCGCGCGATCATCGATCTGGAGATCGGACAGGCGGTCGATAACTTCCGAATCGCCCAGACGCGGCGGCAGATCGAGCAATTTTATCGCAGCAAGAATTACCCGCTGGCGACCGTCTCCGTCGACCCCCTGGCACTGAACAAAGACGGCACACTCATCTTCGAGATCGTCGAAGGACCCAGTGTCCGTATCCGCAACATCACCTTCAAAGGCAACCAGACCTTCAGCGACTACAAGCTCAAAGACCAGATCAAGACCCGCTCCTGGATCTGGCTGATTCGCGACGGCACCTTTACCCCCGATCAGGTGGATGACGATGTGGCCGCGATCCGCAAGTATTATCAGGACAAGGGCTACTTTGACGTCCGCGTCGGTCGCAAGTTGGTTATCTCGCCGGACCAGTCGGAGATGCAGGTCGATTTCCTCATCGAGGAAGGCCCCCGTTACATCGTCGACAAGGTGACATTCAAGGGCAACAGTGCCGTTCCCGAGGCGACGCTTCGCAATCAACTAAAGCTCGTCGAGGGCATGGGTTACGACAGCGATTTGGTCGAGCGCGACACCCGCAAATTCGTCCGAGACTATTCCCCGCTCGGCTTTATCTTTCAACCGGGTGCACAGGACCCGGCGTACCTGCGAATCGACGCCAAGCCGGTTTTCCGCCTGGAGCCTGGCACGGTCGAGTTGGTCTACGAAATCAGCGAAGGCAAACCCTTCCGCATCGGACAAATCCTCCCGCGCGGCAACACCCGCACGCAGGATAAAGTGCTGCTTCGCGAACTGCGGGTCGCACCGGGGCAGTTGTACGATTCGGGTCGAATCCAGGACGCCACAGAACGATTGCGCGCCACGCCGCTGTTTACGCAGGTCAAGATCACGCCGGTGGGGAATGATCCCGATCAGCGCGACCTGTTGATCGAGGTGGAAGAAGCCCGAACCGCCACCCTCACCTTTGGTGCCGGCATCAACAGCAATGGCGGGATCGGTGGCAATATCACCTATACCCAGCGCAACTTCGACATCACCAATTGGCCGCGATCGTTTGATGAGATGTTTTCCGATCGCGCTTTCGTCGGGGCCGGACAAACCCTGCGGCTGAGCTTTGAGCCCGGTACCACGACCACCAATGCCAGCATCCGCTTTGTCGAGCCCTGGATTCTGGATCAGCCCTACAGCTTCACAGGCGATCTCTATCTGCGAACGCGCGTGCGCGAAGATTACGACGATGACCGCCTCGGTGCCCGGCTGTCGTTCGGACACCGCTTCAACGATATCTGGTCGGCATCGATCTCGCCCCGTTTTGAGCAAGTCGACATCAACAGCATCGACGACAAACCCGCCCGCGCCTTTGAAATCCTCGACGAGGCCGGCGAACACGGGTTGACCAGTCTGACGTTCTCAGTCCGACGGGATACCACCACCGGCGGGGTTCTGCCCAGCAGCGGGTCAAATACGCAGGCTTCGTGGGAGTCGTACGGCCTCCTCGGTGGCGACTACACCTTCCAGAAGATCAGCATCTCACACGATGCGTACTTCACGCTCTATGAAGACCTGATCGACCGCAAGACGGTCCTGACGCTCTCCGGCACGGCCGGCTATATCACGGGCGACAGCCCGTTCTTTGAACGGTTCTATGCCGGTGGTATCAACAGTATTCGTGGTTTCTCGTTCCGCGGGGTCTCGCCCCGTTCAGGCCCGGAAGATGACCGCATCGGCGGCGATTTCCTCATCACCGGCACGGCAGAAGTCAGCTTCCCGCTCGTCGAAGAACTGCTTCGCGGCGTGGTCTTCACCGATATCGGCATGGTCGAGCCCGATTTTGAATGGGGCACGCTCCGCAGCAGCATCGGCGCGGGCGTCCGCATCCAGTTGCCTATTCTTGGCCAGATTCCGATCGCGATCGACTTTGCCTACCCGCTGACCGAGGACGACAAGGACGACACGCAGTTGATCAGCTTCTCGCTCGGCTTTACGCCGTAAATCACTCGTCTTCCTGATTCATCCCCGCAGCGGCGACATCCAGATACCACGTCAGCGTTCCCGGATCGGGCTTGACGCCCTGAATCGGCAGTCGCTCGATATCCTCATCGCCTTCCAGCACTTCCTGCACACGCTGGGCTTTGCTTTCTCCCGTGACCATGATCGCGATCTGCTGCGAGCGGTTGATGAACGGATACGTCAACGTCAGTCGCCAGTTGGTGCCTGCCGGGATGTAATCATGCGGGACATGGTTGGCGACGCAGCGGTGCTCGGTCTCATGGAGCGCCGCCGTCTCGGGAAATAGCGACGCGGTGTGGCCGTCATCGCCCATGCCCAAGAGCAGCAGGTCCGGACCTTGATCCATGAAGTTGTCGCGTAGCGTCCGCCCGTATTCGGTCGCCGCCGCTTCGGGGTCGATTTCGCCTTTCATGCGATAGACATTTTCCGGCGGGATCGGGACGTGCCGGATCAGCGCCTCGTGCGCCATCCGGTAATTCGACAGTTCACTATCCGGCGGCACACACCGCTCATCCCCGAAATAAAGCTCCACGCCGCGCCAGTCGATCTGCGTGCGAATCGCCTCGCTGGCCAGCAGTTGATAAAGCGCCTTGGGCGTCGATCCGCCGGACAAAAAGAGTGAAAACATCTGCGCCGCTTTGGCATTTCGATCGGCCAGATGAATGATCAGGTCCGACAGTTCCGCGACCATCGCGTGCGCGTCAGGAACGACTCGAATAAGCGGCTGTGACATGACGCCGCGAAATCTACACCATTGATCCGGGTGATGGAATGATTCGGCGGTGCATTTTGGGTTTTTGGCATGACGCTGTCTTTTGAATGCCAAAGACCAACGCCGTGGCGTCGGGTACGATGCCCCCATGCACGCCCGGCGGCGAATCCTCAGACTGATCTGGACGACCAGTGTCATCCTGTCGGCGATCGTCTTTGTCGCGGCGATGGGGATGTGGGGGAGGTCGTACTGGTGGAACGACGAACTGCGATGTGTCGTTAAGCGTGAACCTCAAACTTGGACATATCTCGCCAACAGTGAACAAGGAGCTATCACGCTCAAAAAAGATTGGATTGCGCCTTCGGCATGGAAGAAGGAGGAGCCGGAAAGGTCGGACGTCGAGACGAACTGGGAGAATGGAACATATCCTTTAACTTGGATTGGGCTGTTCAGTGAGGATTCGACGCTGGGATTTCGGTTTAACTACTATGCCACTGCGGATGATGGGTTTACTTGGATACAGTTGACAGAGACAGTCATCGCCGTCCCGTACTGGTTCATCGCCCTGCTCTGTCTCCCCCTGCCGCTGATCGCGTTTCGGCGCTGGCGTAAGAAACGACGGATCGAGCGAGAAGGATTGTGTCACGTCTGCGGCTACGACCTGCGCGCCAGCGAATCACGGTGCCCCGAATGCGGCACGGGGTTCGGATCGCCGAATGAGCAATGACGGTCGACTATTCACCGCTCGCCAGTTTCTTCACCACCTCCGTCACGCCGCCGACGACGCGGGACATGCGGCCGTAGTCGAGTTTGTCGGGGGTGTCGTGTTCGGTGTGGTAGTGCGGGTACCGAAACATCGCTGTGTCAGTGACCATGATGCCGGGGTAGCCGTGTTGCCAGAAGGACCACTGGTCGGAGAAGCCTACGCCCTGGACCTGCGACGGGGCCGAAAGCGCCTGCGACGGGAACTTAACGGCCTTGCGGAACTCGGCGGTGACCTGCTCGGTCAGTGCCTTGGACTTAACGTCGCCGACAAACGCGATGAAATTGCCTTCGCTCGGGAAAAATCGATCGAACGGCGGCGGATATTTTTGCGAACCCTTATCGTCGGCATAGAAGCCGATCGTCTCAATCGACAGCATTGCGACGATCTTCTCGCCGCGATCTTTGGATCGCTTGGCGTAGACAAAGCTGCCCATCTCGGCGGTCTGGAAGAACGGCGGTTCTTCGTTGACAAAAAAGACGTAGCGGATCGTGCGACTCGGCTTGGCGTCCTTGAACGCCCGCGCCATCTCCAGCACCGCCGCCACGCCCGACCCGTTATCGTTGGCGGCGGGTGAATCGGCAACCGAGTCGTAGTGGGCACCGACGACCACGATCTCGTCCGGGCGCGTCGTACCTTTGATTTCCGCTTCAAGGTTCGCGACTTCAACCCCCCGCACCTTGTAGGTCTGCCGCGTCGATTCGAGCCCCGCTTCCTTGAGTTGCTGCGTCAAATACACCAGCGTTCGCTCCAACCCCTCCGGCCGTCCCACGTTGCGCCGGCCGATATCGGTTGCCAGAACGCGTACGTCCTGCTCCATCCGCTTTGCCGATGCCTTCATCGAATCGGTCGGGTCAGGACGCTTGCCATCAAACGGGTCTTTGGGGGCGATCCAAACCTCTTGCGGCACCTGAGCGCAGGCGGTGGTGTTCATGAGAATCCCGAGCAATAGGCATTGAATCTTCATCGACGTCCTTCCGCGATGCACGATTGAAAACGATAGTTCGGGATGACTAGCGAGTGCAACTAAAAAATCGGCGGTGCGACGAAATGACGCTGGACGAGGGGGCGCGGGGTGGATGCCAGAAATCGGCGGATTTGCCTGTTTTTCCGCCGACTTTTGAGGTTGGGGAGGATACAATTTGACCGGTTGTTCGCTCATTGAAGGGTAAAGAGGAAGGAATAAACTCCGGCCGGAAAGGTAGGAGTTGCAACAGTTGCACGCGGCGCGCAACACTTGGAGGGGTCAAAAATCGTCAAGTCCAGGCACGGCCAGCAGTTATGATTTTCACATGGACTAAAGCCGATGCAACAAATGCAACAAGTGAAAGAAGTGGGCAGTCGGCGGTGGGCAGTGAGCAGTGGCGAAAGTTTGGAGTTTGACGTTCAAGACCTGGACTTGTCCACGAACCTCGAGTCACCTCAGTTATCTTCGGTTTCAAGTCATTTCAGGCCGGTCGGGCAAAACGGACCTTTGTGTACTTTTTTTAGGTTTGACGCCCGACCGTCCGATCGATTCTAATATTGTTGGCATTTGAGTCGGCGGGTGAGGTGTGGGTCATGGATGACAGTACATTAAGCCTATTGATCACCGCTGCGGCGCTTGTCGTCTTCATCGTCAGTGGATGGGCGACGTTTTGGATTCACCGCGCCCGTCGAGGCGGATGGAATCGGCTGGCGGCATCGTACGCGACCGCAGCACGCAAGGATTCCCTCCCGCGTCGCTGGCAGACCATCACCTTCATGCCCGGTCGGGTGCGATATCGCAAGCTCATTACGCTGCGACTGACCGTCGATGGCCTGTATCTGCGTCCGGTCGCGCCGTTTAGCTTCGGCCATGAGCCGCTTCTGATCCCGTACGATGACATTGAGATCTTCGCGATCGAAACCTACCCCGCCAGCCGGGTGTATGATCTGAAGTTCGCCGATGAGCCGTCGGTGAAGTTGCGGGTGGGGGTTTCGGTGGCGCAGTTTATCCGACGCGCTGCCGACAATGCCCAGTATTTCGCCGAGCAGCAGTCCAAGCCGCAGGGGCACCTGGATCCTGCCGACACGATCGCCCCGCCGCGTCAACGGGCACAGACACGGGTCGCCTGATAAAAGCGAATCGGCGATTCGATTGCCTCGGGCGCGGGTTGTCGCTACATTCGTTGCCCTTACGGGAGCGCGACGATGGCTTTTCAATGTGAGATTGTTACACCAGAAGAACAGACTTTTGATCAGCAGGTCAAACAGGTGATCATTCCCGCCCACGATGGCGAGTTGGGCATCCTGACCGATCGGGCACCGATTCTGGTCAAGCTGGGCCTGGGCGCGCTCACGGTCGATCTGGCGGATGGCAAGCGTCAGACGTTTTTCGTTGATGGCGGGGTTGCCCAGATGAAAAACAATGTGCTCTCGATCGTGACGACCGAGGCCACGCCGGTTGAAGAACTCGACGCCCGGCAGGCCGAGAAGGAACTTGCCGAGGCGACCGCAGAGCGCGTCAACGAGAAGCTGCCCGCCGATTTGCGTGAGCGATCGGTCCGCCGGGCCAAGACCAAGCTGGCGATGTCGCGATAGACTTGTCGTTTGATTCTTGAAACTTTAGTAGCGAAACGTCAACCCCGCGCCGCCCCAGAGTTGGCTGGTGGCACTGATGTTGTCGTCGATGGTGTCGGTGTAGTACAGATATCCGGTCAGGCTCCACTCGCCGTAGCGTTCGGAGACGTTGAACAGGTGATTGAGTGAGTATTCGCCGACGACGCCGACTTGCCAGTGTTGCAGGCCGTCGATTGTCTCATCGGTCGTCAGTGCGTTTGTAAAAAACCCAGGGAATGGACCGTTGTCGCCTTCAGGGAAGCTCTCCCAGCCGCTGATGTAGGCGATCGAGCCGATGAAGTTGAGCTTCAGCCCGATCTCATCGAACGGCATGGCGTATTCGATCCCGCCTTCGATGTATAGGCCGTCGTAGAGATCAAAATCGTAAGCCGCCAGCACATAGGGCGCGGGGACGGTTTTCCCGCCGAACAACACGTTCTTGTCCAGCGCCAGTTTGATGAAGACTTCGTTGGTATCAAAATCGTTGCGGTCCGGATAGATGTACGCGCTGTACCCGGCCGAGATGACGATGGGCTTGATGGTCCAATCGAACCCGAGGGTGGGGCGAATCTCCTGAAAATCGCTGACCGGATCGTCCTCGGCGGCATTGACGAAGACGCCCACATATGGGTGGGGTAACTTGCCCAGGTCGAACGCCAGTTTGCCGTCGAGTTGGAGGATGAGTTGGTCTTCAGACTTGGGTGATTCATAGACCTCCACGCCGCGATAGACGTAGTCGGTCATGTATCGCATGCTGACTTCGAGGCTGACGGCACCCATATTGGTTCCGTCGGCCTCGGTGGGCAGCTCAGGCGGGGCATAGACGCTCGGCGGCGTCTGCTGCGCGTAAGCGAGGTGCGAACTGAGCACCGACGTCGCCAGGATAATTGCCCGATGGATGTTGGGTGCGTTACGCATGTCGATCGCGACGATACCGCAACGGTCGCATGCGGACAAATCCGGGACCAGAACCGACAGCCGCTGAACCGACCGTCGCCAGAATGACCGAAGGCGACCCGTGTGAGCGGGTCGCCTTCGATTGAATCAAGCGGCGGCGTGTAAGCCGAGTTCTGTTTCCGGCACTTTCGTACCGGAGGCGATCATTTCTCTGGGCCGCCGATTGCTCGGCGGCTCAAGCGACCTACCCGCGATTACAAACGGATCGGGCCGATCCGCGCCGGTCTCCCGAAAGAGGCCGAACTCGTCGCATATTTGGTCTTGCAGCCAACGGGGTTTACCCTGCCAC
>JBGSMH010000053.1:0-3131 GCA_041740275.1 Phycisphaerae bacterium | reverse complement strand
CACGCTTGATGCGACGATCGCTCGTGCGACCGCTTCTTCATTAAACTCCCATAGATCTTCCAGCGATCCCCCTCCACGCGAGAGCAGGACCAGATCCGCCCGCTTGGATTTGCCGACGCTCTGAATCATCGCCGCGATCTTTGCCGCACTACCCGCGCCTTGTACGGGCACATGGCAGACCTGCACCGACACCCACGCGAATCGATTCAGCACCTTGAGCATGTCCTGCAGCGCCGCCGCCTGCCGGCTGGTGATCAACGCGATCCGCTGCGGATAACGCGGCAGCGGTTTTTTGCGATCGGGCGAGAACAACCCTTCGGATTCCAGCTTCTCCTTCAATAGCTGAAACTTCGCCTCCAGCGCCCCGCGTCCCATGGGCGTCAGCTTGGTGACATAAAACTGATACCGCCCGCGCTGCGGATACACGCGCACCGTGCCGGTCGCCAGTACTTGATCGCCATCCTTGGGGACGATTTTCAAGCGTTCGGCGTCGCTGCGAAACATCACACAATCGATACACGTTTTGTCATCCTTGAGCGTGAAATAGATGTGTCCGCTGGCACGGTGAATGTTGAGGTTGCTAATCTCGCCTTGCACAAGCAGCGCACCGGGTAGCCCGGATTTGATCGCCGATTCTATGCGTGCGGTCAGTTCCGCGACCGTCATCGTGCGTGCATCGGGCGGCAGAGGTGGCGTCACGGGCTTGGGGCGTGCCATCCGCGCGCGAAAATCGAAGAACGACTCACTCAACCGCCCACCCCCGACTCTTTAGCCAATTCCCGCACAGCGTCGGCCAGGTGTGCAGAACGGGATGCTCCGTCGCCAGGCCCACGCCATGCTGGCCTTCCTCGTAGATGTGCATCTCAAACCGCACACCATTTCGACGCAGCGCTGATGCGTACAGGATCGCATTCTCAACCGGCACGGCCTGATCGGTCACCGTATGGAACAAAAACGCCGGGGGCGTGTCGGGCGTGACGTGCTGGTCATTGCTCAGCTCATCGACCTGCTTCTGATCGGTCGGATCGGCCAGCAGATTGCCTCGCGATCCGGTGTGCGTCGAAGGCGGATTGAGCGTGATCACTGGATAGAGCAGGATTGAAAATGCCGGGCGGGTCTCGGGTGTGTAATGGGTCGATAAAGTTGCCGCCAGATGCCCACCGGCCGAGAACCCGAGCACGCCAATCTTCTGCGGGTCGATGTTCCATTCATTAGCGTGTTGCCGCGCCAATCGCATCGCCTGTGAGAGATCATTCAAGGGCTGAGGGTGTTGATAAGGTTTGACGCGATAGTGTACGACGATTCCGGTGATTCCAAGCGTGTTCAACCACTCCGCGACAATGCCCGCTTCATGCGGCGCGCGTCCCTGATATCCCCCACCTGGACAAACTAGAAGCGCCGCCCCGGTCGGCTTGGCTGGTCGATAAAGCTCCAGCCACGGGTTGTCCTCGGCGGTCTCACCGCGTTTGGCAGGTACGTCGGTCCAGAGGGGCATCGTCAGGTCAGGGGAGCGAGTAGTCATGGTTCGGATCATACCAAAGGCAGTAGGCGGTGGGCGGTGGGCGGAAGGAATTCCGGATTCATTCCACACTGCACATTTCACATTCCACACTTCCCGTCATACCGCACAACACCCACACGCTCCCAGATCCAGCATCGTCTTCAGTCCGGGTGCGGCGGCGGGGAGTTTGCGGGCGACGTTGACCAACGCGGCGACGGTCGCGGTGTCGCCGGGCGTTGAGCCGGGGATCAATGTCAGGATCGTGCGGTCGCCGACGATCTCGATCTCGTCGCGCGGGTTGGGCGATGCCAATGCCATTGTCAGGTCCAGTTGGATCTCGATCCCCCCACCGATGTACGAACCGGTGTTGTGCATCCCGCATACCTGTCCCGGCAGAACGGTGCCGACCGTACATTCGATCTCACGTTCTGCGATGACCGGATCGAGCGTGATCTTAATGTCGCTCTGCATCGGGTGTCGACCCAGCCCCTGAGCGAGCATAACTACGCTTTCGCCGATGCCCATGTGGCCGATCTTGTTGTCGTCAGCGAGCTTTTTGAAATGCTCGGGCGTCATCGTCGAACCGATCTTGCGCTGCAGCGGCAATCGACGCGTCAGGGCATCGACCACGCGCGTAACGTTGACTTTTTTCACGCCCGACACCATCGACGAGAGCACGACGGGCAACAGGTCCATGACAAAGCCAGGATTGACGCCCGTGCCGACGAGTGTGACGCCGGCTTTTTGTGCCTCACCATTGATCACGTCCGAGAGGTGCGGGTGTTTCAGCCACGGCCAGGCCATCTCTTCGCAACTGCTGGAGACATCAATCCCCAGCCGCATGCACTGGCGAAGCGTGGGCGCGAGTCTGTCGAAATAAGAGGTTGTGCAGAGAATCGCTACATCGGGCTTCTCCTGCATGTCGTCGATATCCAGAACGATTCCCACATCATCGGCCTCGGCGTCTGGATCAAGCTCAACCAAGCGCTTGCCGAGCTTGGCGGGATCGATGTCGATCAAGCCGGTGAGGCGAAGGCTCTGATCGCGCTGCACGGCTTTGGCACAGGCGAGTCCGATGGGTCCGAGTCCGATGACGGCGATCTTGATCATGGCCAGCAAAATACGATTGATCGGACCGACTCGCAACGGTTGATGCTTGCGGGTAGCTTTTATTTCCATGGAAACGCTCGCCCGAGTCGTGGAGATATTGGAACAGATCGCACCGACCGCGATGGCAGAATCGTGGGATAATGTCGGCCTGCTGGTGGGCGATCCGCAACAGTCGATCGCACGGGCGATGTTGTGCATCGATTACACACAAGCGGTCGCCGATGAAGCGCGACGAGAGAAATGTGAACTGGTGATCGTCTATCACCCGCTGATCTTCAAACCGCTCAAACGCGTGACGGCGGGGTCGGTGGTGTTTGACTCGATCAAATCGGGCATTGCGATCTATTCGCCCCACACCGCGCTGGATGTCGCCGAAGGCGGGACCAACGATGTGCTGGCCGACATCGTCGGGCTGGTGGATCGGCGTCCGATGCGCCTGCCCGATGCCCAGGCCCAGCAGGCCACGCTGGTGACGTTCGTGCCCAAGGATCATCTGGCTGCGGTGGCACGGGCGATCTTT
>JBGSMH010000052.1:0-9085 GCA_041740275.1 Phycisphaerae bacterium | reverse complement strand
GGTCCGGCTCGAACCGCACGCCAACGCCGACCCCAAACCGCAGGCGACGATCCATACCGACGTCATCCGCAAGAAGATCGCCGCAATGTGGGCATAGCCCCGGCAAACGGGACAGCGGCGTCCGAATATCAAGCGATTTATTCAACACGTTTCGGCGTCATTTGTGTTGACACGGACGATCATCAAACGATAGCATTCAAAGGGATTTGCTGCATTTCGTCACGGTCGGTCACGGAAAAATCGAGCCTTTGGAGGTTGTTCATGGCTGCCAGGTCTTCATTGCGGAAAACGGGTTTTACGCTGGTTGAGTTGCTGGTCGTGGTTGCGATTCTGGCAATTTTGATCGCGATCCTGTTGCCTGCCGTGCAGGGCGCACGCGCCGCCGCCAAGACGGTGAAGTGCGTATCGAATATGCGTCAGATCGGGCAGGCGGTTTTGCTGTTTGCCAATAGCCATGATGGGCGCGCCCCGGGTTCGGGTCAACGCACCTCGCCAAGCAGTTCGTCTGTGTCGTGGCATGACATTCTGAATGCAGAGCAGTTTAAGCAGCCGAATTACATCCCGCGTCTGGCGTCTTCACTTCGGACCGCGAAACTCTACTGCCCCGAGGCCGCCACCGGACCAACGCAGATGACTGCAACAGGTCCTGCCAACACAACACGAAGCTATGCGATGAACCTCAATCTCGTCGGCGGACCCAACTGGGGCTCCAATCCGCCTGAAGGTATCTACGGCAAGGCCGTTGTTCCGCCGGAGCAGATGGACTCTCTCTACAAGATTATTTTCAGTTCGTGGTCGTTCGAAAACGGACGCTATAGCCTCGGAACCCGTATAACACGGTTCATGCGAGCGTCTGAGAAATTTATGCTTGCCGAGACGCTCTCCTCGGACACGTTCAATTCCGGCACGGGGACGCTTTCGCTGGGTACATCGGGGTTCCCGTTTCTCGCCGGAGCGTTCGCCTATCGACACAATTTGAAGGCGAATTTTCTGTTCATGGATGGGCATGTCGAGACCATGGCCTTCGATCCTGATGCCAACAAGGCAAAATGGATCGCCTTGGCGCCTTGATCGCGGGATTGACCTGAAGTGACCCGGATCGATTCTGCGGGTACGATGTCGGGCATGTTCGATAAAGCCTTTTCCAAGTGGTGGTTGTCTCGCGTGACGCCTTACGCGGATGTGCCCGCCGAAAAACTGGCGGCCGAGCGGGAGGCGATCAGCCGCCAGCAGCAGTACAACGAGAATTATCACCATTTCATGAAGTCTGCCGTCCTCCCCGCGACCGATCGGCTGGTCAAGATGCTGATCACCAACCGCATCGTGCATCGGGTGACGACATGGGGCAATCAACTGGCGATTCGCGTTCATCTGGTCTGGCGCTGGGGCGAGTTGGTCGTCACCCAAAGCCACGAGGATGCCGTCACGTTTGAGCATCACATCATCACCGAAGGCGAAAAGCGCGGGGATGACAGCACCGAAGACCACACACACCAATACGACCTGCGCGATCCGATTCCCCCGATGATCGCCGAGCAGGAACTGATGTTTTTTCTCACGCGGTTAGCGCAAGACCTGTATGAAATGGAAATGACCGAAATCCCACCCGGGGAAAAGGCACCGGAGTAGTTCGATCGAAGTTACACAAGCACAAGGAGTTGGCTATGTCCAGATGGGGCGTTTTTTGCGTGTTGATGGTCGCAATCTTTGTCGCCATGCCGGCGCGAGGGGAATCGACCAAGGAAGATTTGATGGCGGCGTCGGACTTTCGTCAGACGGTCCATACCGCCAAACAAAAGGTCTTCCCGGCGGTCGTGTTCATTCGCGTGCTATCGGAAAATTACGAGAGCGGGCGGAAGCAGAACGTCGAATCTACAGGTTCCGGCGTGATTGTCAGTGAAGACGGACGAGTGCTGACCAACTGGCACGTCATCGACAATGCCGTCGAAATCCGCTGCCTGCTGTTTGATGGTCGGGCGGCAAAAGCCACGATCGTCGGCAGTGACAAGGATACCGATCTGGCACTCCTGCAACTGGAATCCAAGCCGGCCGATCCGAAATTCCCGTTCGCGCAGATCGGGGACAGTGACAAGCTTACCGAGGGCGATTTTGTCATGGCGATGGGCGCGCCCTGGGGCCTTAGCCGCAGTGTGTCGATCGGGATCATTTCCTGCACACGCCGCTATCTGACGGACGTGAGCGAATACAACCTTTTCCTCCAGACCGATGCGTCGATCAGCCCTGGAAACTCGGGCGGACCGCTGGTTGATACGGATGGCCGGGTCGTCGGGCTCAACAGCCGGGGTGCGATGCAGGGCGGCGATCTGGGATTTGCGATCCCCGCATCAACCCTCAAGACCATGCTCCCCCGACTTGCGGAGTTTGGTGCGGGAAATTGGGCCTACACGGGGATTCGTTTGCAGCCGCTGCGCGATTTTACGCGCGACATGTATTTTGACGGGACCGATGGGGTGATCGTCGCCCAGGCCGAGCCCAACAGTCCCGCCGCCGACGCGGGTGTGCAGACGCGTGACCGGATTTTGAAGATCAATGGCAAATCTGTCGCGGCGTTGACCGAGGAGGATCTGCCTGCGGTTCGTGAGCGACTGGCGTTAGCGGAAGCCGACAAGCCGATGGAGTTGCTCGTCCGCCGGGGGGCGGAGGAACTGACGCTTAAAGTCACGCCGCGCATCAAGGGCAAAACGCAGGGTGAGCAAAAGGACTTTCCCCGCTGGGATTTCACCGCCGCCAGTATCAATCAGTTTGATAACGCCGATCTCTATTTTCATCGCAAGCAGGGCGTGTTCGTCAAAGGGATCAAACAGCCCGGCAATGCGGTGACTTCGGGTTTGCAGCCCAACGACATCGTCCTGCGGATCGGCCAGGGTGAGATCAAGTCTCTGGAAGAACTGACGACCGCCCATCAGGCGGCGATGACGAATGTTGATAAAGAGCACCGAATACTGTTGACCGTGCTCCGCAACGGTATGATGCGTCAGGTCGTTCTGGACTTTTCCAGGGACTACGCGAAGCAATAAGGGTTTGACAGCAACTTTGAAAGGGAACCGGCCATGCGCATCCAGAAAATTGCATTGGGACTATTTTTATTGGCATTGACTTCGACGCTGAGCTGGGCGGCAGAGAAGGACCGGGCGACGATCGACGCGGTGACACCTTCGCTGGTCGTCGTCGAGATCACGCTTCAACCCGACAATGGTGAACAACCCTACGGCGCCGGCTGGGGTTCGCGATGCCCGAATTGCGGACAGATCCATTCCTCCAGCGTCAACGAATACGTCGAGCAGGAACGCCCGATGGAAATGGCCGGATTTGTGGTGGGCGATGATCTGGTCGTCATGCCCGATCCAATGATTCAGGATCGGTTCATCAAATCAATCGCGGTTCGCCAAGGCGACGCTGTCGTCGCGGCGACGATCGAGCGGGTTTTTGTGGATCATCGTGCCGTAACGCTCAAGTTGGAGAAGAAACTGCCTGCCGCCAAGCCGCTGGTGTTCAATGCGGACGCAAAAGCGACGGATCTGAAGACGCTGGTCTATGCCAACGTCAATGGCGGGTGGAATACGTCGGTCAGTGCGTTTACCCCGTCAGTCACGCTAACCCCGTCCGGTGAGCGGATCAACAGCGTCACCAAGGACTCGCTGATTGTCACCGCCGCAGGATCTGCGGTCGGACTGGTCTTTTCTGAGAGTCTGAATCCCGATGGGTCGTGGAAGGGATCGCCGCTGCAATGGAAATCCCGCACCGCTACTGAGGACAAGGCGTTGGCGGGGCAGATTGAAAAGTCGATCAATAACACGATCGTTCGCGTTCACCTGGGTTTCCGAAGCCCGCGATCGAGTCCCAACGAGCGAATTTCGTATGGGCGGGGCGAAGATGAGAACGCGACCGAGCGGCATGTGCACGGCATCGTGATCGCGCCAAATCGCGTGTTGGTGCTCATCAACCTGAAACCCACCGTGACGGCTCGTCTGGAGCGCGTGACCGTGCATCCTGCCGAAGGCGAAGGCATCAAGGGCAAGTTTGTCGCATCCATCAAGGACTACGCCGCGATCGTGATCGAAACCGAAACCCCACTCCCGGCGGTGGCGAAGATCGTCGATCAGAAACCCGATACGCTCCTCGGTCCGGCATTGGTGCTGGCAGAGGTTCGCCTGCGCGGTGAGATCCGAAGCAACTACCTGTCGCGCACACGACTCAGCGGACTCAAGACCGGCTGGCGCAAGAACCTGTTCCCGGAAATGGCATTGAGTGGCGACACGCTAAAAAGTGCGTTTGTTGTCGATGATCAGGCGCAGTTGGTTGCACTACCGATCCTTGTGCGTCCCAAACCCAAAGGCGAGAACGATTACGGCTCTGATTCGCCCGAACTGACGTTTGCCACACAGTTGCAACGGGTCATCGCTGACCCGATTGCGGCGTCGGACCCCAATAACATCCCGCTGAGCGAAGAGGACGAGAATCGTCTGGCATGGCTGGGCGTCGAGTTGCAGCCACTGACTCCTGATCTGGCGCGTCTGAACAAGGTCGCACAGCAGACCAACGATGGCGAATCCGGTGCGCTGGTGACGTATGTCTATCCCGATTCTCCTGCCGCCAAAGCGGGGATCGAAGTTGGCGCGGTATTGCTGCGGCTTCATGTGCCCGAGCAGGCGGCACCGATCGATATCGAAGCCGATGAGTTCATGTTCGCCGAGCGCGAGTTTCCGTGGCAGCAGTATGACCAGTTCCCCGAAGCCTACTTCGATCAGATGCCTGCACCCTGGCCGAGCGTGGCGACCAAATTCGCCAAGACGCTGACCGAGATCGGGTTTGGCAAGAAGGTGACGCTGGAACTGTTCCAGTCGGGCAAGGAACTGAAATTGCCGATCGAAATCGCGCAGAGTCCGGTCTATTTCGATACCGCCAAGCGTTTGGTACACGCCGGGAGCGGACTGACGGTCAAGCCGATGACGTTTGAGTTGCGTCGGTATTTTCAGGTCAAACCTGATGCGCCGGGTCTGATCGTCGCGGTGATCGAACCGGGCAGCCTCGCCAGCAAAGCGGGCATGAAGCCGTACGAATACGTCACGCAGGTGAATGGTCAGCCTGTGAGCACACCCGATGATTTTGCCAAGGCAGTCGCCGCCGGTGGTGAGGTGAGGCTGGATGTCGTTCGTATGAACAAATCGCGCGTGGTGAAGATCAAGCTTGATGCGGCGAACCCCGAACCTAAGCCCGAACCCAAGCCCCTAAAACAAGGGCTCCAAGAACCCATGCCAGCACAACCGGCGGAGTAACTCGATACGGAAAGAGGATAGCTATGCTTCAAAGACCCTTAGGGCGAACTGGCCTTTCGACATCTGCGATTGGCCTTGGAACATGGAACATCGGCGGCCAATGGGGGGCGGTCTCGGACG
Source organism: Phycisphaerae bacterium (assembly GCA_041740275.1). Lineage (GTDB taxonomy): Bacteria > Planctomycetota > Phycisphaerae > Tepidisphaerales > Tepidisphaeraceae > BPJO01. The sequence goes on along the minus strand of JBGSMH010000052.1, from coordinate 3,668 downwards.
AGCAGGCGATCGCGACGATCGACGCCGCGATCGATGCCGGGGTGAATCTGCTCGATACCGCCGATGCCTACGGCGAACCGTGCGGTCGAAGTGAAGAACTGGTCGGGCGGGCGATCAAGGGCAAACGCGATCGATTGATCATCGCGACCAAAGTCGGCAACTTCGGTCGCCGACAGGGCGTTGCGCTGTCGTACGAAAGCCCGCTTCATGTCGAGCTTTGCTGCGACGCCAGCCTGCGGCGGATGCGGATCGACATCATCGATTTCTACCAATGCCACATCGGCAATCTCGCCGACTATTCGGTCTTCCTCGAAGCCTTCGAGTCGCTCCGCAAGAAGGGCAAGATCCGCTTCGGCGGCGTCAGCACGAACAGCCTGGAAGCTGTGAAGGCGTTTGATCGGGACGGCAAGTGCCAGATCGTGCAACTCGACTATTCGCTGCTCAACCGGGCACCGGAGAAGGAATTGTTGCCGTACTGCATGGAGCAGCAGATCGCCGTCCTCGTGCGTGGCCCGCTGGCGCAAGGCGTGGCGGCGGGGAAGTTCTCGCGTGAAAGCGTCTTTGACGACAGCGTCCGCAAAAGCTGGAACGACGGCCCGGCACATGAGAACCTGCTCAAGCGGATCGACACGATCGACAGAATCAAATCCCACTTCCCCGGCCGGAATATGGCGGAAGTGGCACTACAGTTCGTGATTTCACACCCGGCGATCAGTGCGGCGATTCCAGGGGCAAAATCCCCCGAACAAGCCCGAGCCAACGCCGCCGCCGGAAGTGCCGCACTCCATGCGGCGGAACTGAAGTTGATTGTTGGGGCGTCTCTATGAGCACTCCCGTCGTGGATGGCAAGCAACGTTTCACCCATCGCGCCAGTGAGTACGCCGCTGGTCGGCCAACATATCCTGTTGGCGTGGTGGATCGGCTCAGGACGCTGACTGGTTTTGATGCGTCGTGGCGTGTGGCGGACATCGGTGCGGGAACGGGTCTTGCCTCGCGACTGTTCCTGGAAAACGGCAACACGGTGACCAGCATCGAACCCAACGCCGCAATGCGCGCGATGGCCGAAGCGCAGCTCAGTGGCTTCGACCGTTTGCGTGTCGTGGACGGATCAGCCGAGAAGACCGGGCTGGAATCATTGTCAGTCGACCTCGTCGTTGCGGCGCAGGCTTTTCACTGGTTCGATGCCAAAGCGTTCGCCGTCGAGTGTCTTCGTGTCCTGACCGAGCGCGGCCGGGTGATGCTGATCCGGAACAACAAACCGACCGATTCAACGCCGTTCGCCGTGGATTACGAGAACTTCGAACGCGCTCACGCGATCGACCGGAATGTCGTCATCGACAAGCAGAAATTGAGCCAACAGGCAGTCCTGAACTGGTTTTCACCTGAAACGTTCGTTTCGTTCACGCTACCAAATGATCAGCACTGCGATTTTGATACATTCCTGTCGCGCGTTGTCTCCTTCAGTTCCATGCCGACGCGAGAACATGAGCGGTTTGGGCCGATGGTCCAAGACCTGCGGGCGTTGTTTGATCGGTATCAGGAAGCCGGGCGATTAACAATCTCATACGAGACACACGCCTATGTTGGTCGGCCCAAGGAGGCGCTGTGACGACCGTGAAATGGGGCATCATCGGCTGCGGCGATGTATGCGAGAAAAAGTCGGGACCGGCATTCTACAAGACGGCGGATTCGGCGCTCGTTTCGGTAATGCGTCGTGATGCCGCCAAAGCTGCGGATTTTGCGAAGCGGCACGGGGTGGCAAGATCAACGGGCGATGCCGACGAAATCATCAACGATCCCGAGGTCAATATCGTCTATATCGCGACGCCGCCGGGATCGCACTGCGACTATGCGTTGCGGGTCGCCGAGGCGGGCAAGCATTGTTATGTCGAAAAACCGATGGCCCGACACGCGGCCGAGACGCAGAAGATGGTCGATGTGTTCGCGGCACGCAACCTAAAGCTATTCGTCGGCTATTACCGACGCACATTGCCTGTATTTGTAAAAGCCAAAACACTGCTCGATTCGGGTGCGATTGGGACGCTGACCGCGATTTCGCATCGACACTGTTCGCCCGCGCACCGACGCGATTCCGGTTGGCGCGTCGATGTCGCTCAATCGGGCGGCGGGCTTTTCATGGACCTGGCGTCCCATGTCTTTGACGCACTGGATTGCATCACCGGCCCATTCAAGGCTGTTCACTCCCATGCCGCTCGCATCAGCGGCGGGGCGGGGGTAGAGGAAGTGATCGGCGTGACCTGGCAAAATGATCGCCATGTCATCGGCACGTCTCTTTGGAACTTCGCCGCCGGTCAATCCGAGGACGTGATCGAATTGATCGGCACCGAGGGAAAGATCGTCTGGGCGGCGTTTGGAGCGGGGGTGGTGAAGGTTTTGCGCGGTGACAAAGTCGAGATATTTGACGCTCCGTATCCGCCGCATGTGCATCAGCCACTGGTTCAAACGATCGTCGATGAATTACTTGGGCATGGAATGTGCCCCAGCACGGGCGTCACCGCCCATCGCACGCAGGTCGTTCTCGATCAATGCCTGAACGCCTATTACGGCGGGCGCGAGGACGCGTTTTGGCTTCGCCCGCAGACATGGAACCGGCTTGCCGGTGCGTGAAGATCAAAGTCGGTGTATGATCTTCAGGAACGACTATGGCGACTTCTGCGAACAAGAAACTGGACTATGACATTGTCGAACCGGTCGGCAAGCGGGTGGTGATTCGCAAGGATGAGAACCGTCGCGAGACGCGAAGCGGTATCGCTCTGCCCGACTCCCACGAAATCCCCGTCATCACCGGCAGGGTGATCGCGATCAGCAAGCAGATCGAAAACGACGACGACCTGACCGTCCGCCAATATGACAAGGTGTTGTTCGATCCGCGCGAGGCGATCCCGGTCGAACTGGAACACGACAACCGCATGTTTGTGGTCCATATTGACCGCGTGCTGGCGATTTTCAGGCGCAGCAAGGCGATGGAAGACGCAGAAAAATAGCGACGAGCCACCGAAGGTTGGTCTGTCGAGGGTAGAAGTTTTGTTGTTGGAGTAACACGGATGGCGAAATTGATCGGTTTGGTGGGTCATTGTGGCCCGGACGCTTATATGCTCAGGTCGGCAGTGAAATATGCGGTGCCCGGCGCGGACGTGAAGATGCTCAACGATGACGAATCGGTGCTTGGCGCGATCGAGGCCGGTGCGACATTGTTGCTCGTCAACCGCGTCCTCGACGGCGGTTTTGAAAGCGGCGAGGGTGTCGAACTGATCCGTACGTTCAAGGCGTCGCACCCGGACGTACGAACGATGTTAATTAGCAATTTTGCCGACGCACAGGCGTCGGCCAAGGCAGCGGGGGCGATGGAAGGTTTTGGAAAAAGCGAGATCGGCTCGGCGAAGATGAAGCAACTTCTCGCCGAGGCAGTCTAATATCGTCAATGGTAAGGAGTCGGTTATGCGAAAGTCAGTGTTTCTAGTGGCGATGTCGATGACGTGCGCTCTTTGCGCAACTACACAAGCGGCGGACGTGTCGCTCGAACCGACAACCCAACCGACGGTCATTTCTACGACTCAACCGGCGATTCGCCCGGCGCGACCGACCACCCGCCCGACCACCCGGCCCGCAACCCAACCGGCAACCAAACCCGTCGCCGAGGTGACGCC
>JBGSMH010000051.1:0-15348 GCA_041740275.1 Phycisphaerae bacterium | reverse complement strand
GCAGTCGGCAGTGGGCAGTGAGCAGTATAAAACGATTTCCCTGCCGATTGAGACAAAGCCTCAACTAGGCGATTGTGTCGACTGCGGGCTCTGTTCTGCGGTTTGTCCGACGGGCATCGATATCCGCGACGGTCTGCAGATCGAGTGTGTCGCCTGTGCCCAGTGTATCGACGTTTGCGACGGCGTGATGGACAAGATCGGGCTTCCCAAAGGGCTGATCCGCTATAGCTCGCAGTCCAAAATCGCCGGTGAAAAACAACGTATCCTGCGACCGCGCGTGATCATCTATTCGGTCGTGCTGGCGATCTTACTCACGCTGTTGACGATGCTGCTGGTCACGAAAAAACCGTTTGACCTGATGGTGATGCGCAACAAGGGCCTGCCGTTTACCGTCACCCCGGCGGGGATGGTGGAGAACACCTGGATTCTCAAGCTTACCAACCGCAGCGACGTACCGCGTACATTTACCGTGTCGGTTAAGGGTCGCGAGGATATTATTGTGAATCCGCAGACCGAGACGATCACCCTCGTGCCCGGCGAAGTGCGGGATGAACCGATCCGGCTGATCATCGATCGCTCGGCCTACGCCAACGGGCATATCCGAACTGATCTGCTCGTGACCGATCAGGCCGGGATCGCCCAGCAACGAACCATTCTTCTACTCGGCCCGGCCGGAGGGAGTCATGTTGGCCAATAACCCCATCGACTACGCGGACAAAAACACCCCGCAGCGCAAACGTAGCATCTGGCCATTTCTGATCGTCGGCCTGCTCTGTACGCACGCGGGCGCGATGATCTATGTGGTGACGCTTACCCAGCGCAACAAGCCTGAGGTGATCGATAATTACTACGAGAAGGCGGTCAACTGGGATCGCGACCACGCCCGCCCCGCCAAGTGAGGATCGCATCGGTCCGATGACGCTTTTTGTCACCATTTTCGTCGCCAGTCTCATCGGCTCACTGCACTGTGCCGGGATGTGCGGGGCGTTTGTCGCGATCGCGACCGGATCGTTCGACGCCACGCCCAAACAAAAACTGATCACCCAAATCGCCTATAACGGCGGCAGGCTTTTGACCTATGTCACGATGGGCGCGATCGCGGGGACGGTGGGTGCGTTCATCGATCTTGCCGGTCAATTAGCCGGCATCCAGACCGCCGCCACGCTGCTGGCGGGTGGAGTGATGGTCGGCTTTGGTGTCGTTTCTCTGATGCGGATCATGGGGTGGCAGGGCAGATGGATCCAATTGCCCAAGGCGTGGCACGGATTTGTCGGGTCGATGCACCGTCGGTCGATGCGGTATGAGCCAACGACGCGGGCACTGTTGATCGGACTATCCACGACGTTGCTTCCGTGCGGTTGGCTATATGCGTTTGTCGTCACCGCCGCCGCCACCGGGCATCCGGCATGGGGAGCACTGGCGATGGTTGCGTTCTGGTTCGGCACGTTGCCGGTCATGGTCAGCCTCGGCGTGGGCGTGCAAACGTTGCTCGGACGATTCGGTCCGAAGGTGCCCGCATTGACTTGTCTCCTATTAATCGCCGTCGGACTCTACACGCTCATCGGCCGCGGGATGATGGACGGCATCGCAATCGCCGGCCACACCGTCGCCAGCACCCAACCGACCGAAGAAATCCCCGCCTGCTGTCAGCCACAGGAATAATGGACAAGACCAACCAATCTTCTTCGACGATCCAATGCGCGCATTGCGGTCTGCCGGTACCCAAAGGATTGGTCCAAACGGGTGCCGACAAGCAATTTTGCTGTGCCGGGTGTCGGATCGTTTACGACACCATTCAGTCCTGCGGACTCGATTCATTTTATCGCCTCCGCGAAGTCGCTGGCGAAACGCTGCAGCCTGCCAAGCCCACCCACTCCAAGTACCAGGCATACGATGCGCCTGAGTTCACGCGACTGTATGTCCAGCCGCTTGGCAACAATGCTCACTCGATCGAACTGTTACTCGAAGGCGTCACCTGCTCGGCGTGCATCTGGCTGATCGAGAAACTCCCCGAAGTGTTGCCCGGCGTCATCGAAGCGCGGCTAAATCTCCGTGCCGCTTCCGTACGCATCGCCTGGGACGATCAAAGGGTTGCGCTCTCGCAGATTGCCCAGATGCTCGATCGTCTCGGACACCCGCCTCACCCAGCCAAGGGTCAGGGCAAGAAGGCGATGGTCCGGCGTGAATCGCGAAAGATGCTGATCCACATCGGTATCGCTGGTGCGTTGATGGGCAACATCATGCTGATCGCGCTGGCAATGTACGCCGGTGATGCTTCGGGGATGGAGCCAATCTATCGCACGTTCTTTCGATGGCTCAGCGTGCTGCTGGGCGTGGTGTCGCTGGGTTGGCCCGGTGCGGTGTTCTTTACCTCATCGTGGCGGGCACTGAAGAATCGTTCGATCAATCTGGATGTGCCGATCGCGTTAGCCCTGCTGGTTGGTGGGGTAGCGGGAATATTCAACGTCATCACCGGCCGCGGCGAGATCTATTTTGACTCACTGGCGGTGCTGGTTTTCCTGCTTTTGGTTGGGCGTTTCGTGCAATACCGACAACACCGACGTGCCGACGATGCCGTCGAGTTGATGTTCTCGATGACGCCCACCAGTTGCCGACTGGTGCGCGACGACACGATCATCGAAGTCCCCGTCGAAGCACTAGTTAGCGGCGATATCGTTGAAGTCGCCAGCGGGGAGGTAATGCCCGCCGATGGTCAGGTCACGCACGGCCGATCTGCGATGGATGAGGCGCTACTAAGCGGCGAATCCATACCCGTCACCGTCTCGACCGGGGCGAAAGTTTTCGCCGGATCGCTTAACGTCGGCCAAACGATCCGCGTGCGCGTCGAGGCCACCGGCGAATCCACCCGCGTCGGCAAATTGATGCAGTTGGTCGAAGCCGGCGTGCAGGATAAGCCGCAAATCGCCCGGCTGGCAGACCGCGTCGGGTTCTGGTTTCTGCCCATTATCTGCTGCGTGGCGGCGGTGGTTTTTGCGGCCTGGTGGTCCGCAAAAGGCATGGGCAATGCCATCGACCACACCGTCGCACTGTTGATCGTCACCTGCCCGTGCGTGCTCGGTTTAGCCACACCACTGACGATCGCGGTTGCGATCGGACGACTCTCCAGGGAAAAGATTCTGGTCAAAAGCGCCACCGCACTCGAGGCCCTCGCCCAGCGCGGTCGCATCCTGCTCGACAAGACCGGCACGATCACGCGCGGCCAGCCAAAGGTCGTGCGGTATATCGGCGAGGATGAGGCCAAAGCCCTCGTCGGCGAGATCGAACGCACCTCGCGCCATCCGATCGGCCGCGCGCTGCACGATGCGTTTGGCGAGTATGAGTTGTCCGGCCGATTGCGTGCGACGCTGGGCAATGTCACCGAGCGCCACGACGGGGGAATCTGTGCCAATGTCGGGCGCAAGCGCGTCGAAATCGGTTCGCTGACGTACATGCGGGAGCGGGTGGAGTCGATTGAGTCGATCATCCCCACGATCGACCTGCTGGATCAGGCCGGTGAAACCAGTGTGATCGTGGCGGTCGATGGGGCGGTGCGGGCGATCATCGGCCTGCGTGATGAGCCGCGCGATGATTCGCAGCAGGCGGTGTTGTCAATCGATAAGCTTGGCTGGCGGCCGGCGATCCTCTCCGGCGATCGACCTGCGGTCGTCAATGCGGTGGCGCGGGAGGTCGATATCGATCCGCTCTCGGTCACCGCCAGCGCCACGCCTGAACAGAAGCTGAAAATCGTGAAGGATTGTGCGCGAATGCGTCGCACGATCATGGTCGGGGACGGCGTGAACGACGCCGCTGCACTGGCGGCGGCGGACGTGGGGATCGCAGTCCACGGCGGCGCAGAGGCCTCGCTCTCTGCCGCCGATGTGTATATCGCTCGACCCGGGCTGATGCCGATCGTCGAATTGCTAAGGATGAGTCGTCACACGATGCTTGTGGTGAAGCGGAATCTGGTCATCTCGCTCACCTACAACGCCGTCGCTGGCATCCTCGCCGCCGCCGGTCTGATGCACCCGATGCTGGCGGCGATTCTCATGCCGCTGAGTGCCGCGACCGTTCTGGGGACCGCGACGTGGTCGGTGTGGAGATATGATTGGCACGGGAAAAGTGCGAAAATATGATACAACCGAACCATGGACGTGCTTTTTATCGTTCTTCCGCTGGCGGTGCTGATGGCGTTGGTGGCGTTGGTGGCGTTCTTCTGGGCCGTCCACAAGGGCCAGTTCGACGATCTGGACACCCCGGCCCATCGGGCGGTGTTGGATGATGAAGTGAAGAAGAAAGAATAGTTTGACGTTTGGCGTTTGAAGCTGGCTTTCACTCCAAACTTCAAACTCCAAACTATTCCTCTCAAACTTTCGCTAATTGAGCAATCGTCGCCCGCAGATCCTTCGGAACGGGGGCTTCGATTGTCATGTTGGTTCCGTTGGGATGCGTAAAACGGAGTCGATGTGCGTGCAGCGTGAGCCGGGCGATCAGGGGGCGTTCGTCTTCGCCTTTGGTCGGGCGGTAACGGCGTTTGTGGGCTGACAGCAGGATCGGATCGCCCGATCCGTACAGCGGATCGATCGCCAGGGGATGGCCGATGTGCAGAAAATGGACGCGAATCTGGTGCGTTTTGCCGGTCTTGGGGAAAACCCGAACCACGGTGAATTGCCGCAGACGTTGTTCGACCTTCCAATCGCTTTGCGCCGGCCTGCCGCGCTTGTTGACCGCCATCCGGTCACGCATCGTTGGGTGGGGCGCGATTGGTGCGTCGATCGTGCCGGTGTCCTGCTCGACGCGCCCGCCCACCAAAGCCAGATATTCCTTGGCGATGGTGTTGTTTTGAAACTGATGGGAGAGCATCCGCTGGGCGTCAAAATGTTTGGCAAAGAGCATCACGCCGGTCGTGTCTTTATCGAGTCGATGTACGACGCGAAGGCGCGGGTCGGTCTTGCCGGAGATGGGCAGGGACAGTTGTCGCGACAAGCGTTCGAGCACACTGTCGGTCTCCGCCCGCCCGGGGATCGCCGCCAGTTGTGCGGGCTTGTTCACGACGACAATGTCATCATCCTCGTACAGCAGTTCAAGCAGTTCGGATCGCTTCACTCGCCGATCCCGGATTGGCGCGACCACTTCTTCAATTCCTCTGCGACGCGATTTTGACTGCCATTCAGCGCCAGGCTGCGTTTGAGCAGTTCGACCGCCCGCAGGCGGAGTTTGTCGTCGGTATAGCCGCTCAGTTCGTACTGTCGGATCATGCTTGACGCCTGCGTGTTGATCGCCGGGACAAAACGCGGGTCGGACAACATCACGCGGGTGAGCAACTTGTCTGAAGCGTCAAAATCCATCGCCGTGATATACACTTCTGCCAGTTTCGTCTGATTAAACGGCGTGGGACTGGTCGTGACGATCTGTTCCCACAGCAACTTGGCCTCGCCGATCCGCTGCTGCGCCGACAGGTTGTTGGCCAGGTTTTGCTTTATCGACAGCGAATCGGGGTTGCGTTCCAGTCCCTTTCGATACGCGGTTTCAGCCAGCACCAAACTGTTGCGGGCGTCGAGTGCCACGCCCAGATTGGACCATGCCGTGCCGGAGGTCGGGTCAATCTGCGTCGCTTTATCCAGATACCGCACCGCCTCATCGGTCTCGCCCAGCGCCAGATAAACCGTGCCGAGATTCATATTGCTGTTGAAATCGTTGGCGTCGAGTTTCAGGCCCTTAAGATACGCGACGGCCGACTCTTTGAAGCGACGCAAGAACTGATAGCTGACGCCCAGATTATAGTGGTTGCTGAGGGTGTACGGGTCGTTTCGCGACAGCACCTCATACTGCTCGGCCGCTCTGGCGTAGTCGCCTTGTTTTCGGTAGATATCGCCGAGAATCGACCGCGCCATCCGCAGGTTGGGGTTGTTGATCAGCGCCGCTTCGAGATTCCGTCGAGCCAGATCCAGTTCCCCACGTTTGTATGCCTGATACCCAACGACATACTGATTCATCGCCGGCTTGGGTTTGGGCGTGGGCTGAGTCGAGAAATTGGCACACCCCGCACCGCTAATCATGGCGATGCCGGTGCAGGCGAGGATGAATCCGCGAAGGCGTTTGTGGTTCATAGCGGCGGTCCCGGTCGAATCACGGTTCAATATAGACATACCACCCATCGGCGGCAAACCAGAGGTCGCCCGGAATCGACCTTCAAACGCGCAACACCCCCAGATTACCAATCGAAAAATCTTCGCTTGGTTTTTCAGGCATTTGCTAATCCCTGTTGCGCGCCAGAGGCGTCTGGCGCGCAACACTGGCGTATCTGTGGAGGGTGTTGCACATGATTCCAAAGAGAGACTGCTTGACCGGATCGACCTTGCGTTACACACTCGACGCTCAAGCACAGAAGGATCCAGCGCAATGTCCATCAGTACCACCGATCGAATCGTCATCACCGGCGGGGCCGGCTTTTTGGGAAGCTTTATCGTCGAGCAGCTTCGGGGACGAGGATTCACCAATCTTTTCATCCCGCGTCGGGCAGAGTTTGATCTCACGGTCGAGTCGGATGTCCAGCGTCTTTACGAACAGCAAAAGCCCGATGTCGTGATCCATCTGGCGGCCGAGGTGGGGGGCATCGGTGCCAATCGCGATAACCCGGGCAGATTCTTCTACGCGAACATGGCGATGGGAATGCATCTGATCGAACATGCCCGAAAAAACGCGATCAAGAAGTTCGTCCAGACCGGAACGATCTGCGCGTACCCCAAGTTCACGCCGATCCCGTTTCGCGAAGAAGAGCTTTGGAACGGCTATCCAGAAGAGACCAACGCACCGTATGGGATCGCGAAAAAAGCGCTGATGGTGATGTGTCAGGCGTATCGACAGCAGTACGGACTCGACGCGATCTATCTGTTGCCGGTCAATTTGTTTGGCCCGCGCGATAACTTCCATATGCAATCGTCGCACGTCATCCCGGCGTTGGTGCGAAAGTGTGTCGAAGCCCGCAAGCGGAATGATCCGTTCATCACCGCGTGGGGCACCGGATCGGCATCGCGGGAGTTCTTGTATGTCGAAGACTGTGCAGAGGGGATCATCGAATCGACGCTGCGCTACAACAGCGCCGAGCCGATGAATCTGGGCAGCGGCAGGGAGATTACGATCAAGGATTTAACGGAACTGGTCGCAAAATTGAGCGGCTTCACAGGCGAAATCCGCTGGGACGCCACCAAGCCGGACGGCCAGCCGCGTAGGTGTCTGGATGTCAGTCGGGCCAAAAGTGCGATCGACTGGACTGCAAAAACGTCGCTGGAAGAGGGATTGAAAAGGACGATCGCGTTCTTCGAGCAGCACGCCGACGCACCGCCGGAACGGGTGTATTGAAGCGCCTGATTCATTGAGGCGTTTCGTTGGCCCAACTCGATCTGTTACAATGGTGTGCTTTGAATAACGGAGAATCGATGTCGGACACGCAGCAGCAATACCTGTATCGCGCCACGCACGCGGTGATGCAAAACTATGGACGAGCCCCGATCATGATGGATCGCGGGCAGGGGTGTTTTCTTTGGGATGTCGCGGGGAAAAAATACCTCGATCTGTTCGCAGGATTTGGCGGGGCGGTGCTCGGGCACGCCCACCCAGAGCTGATCGAGGCCGCTGCCACGCAGGCACAGAAATTGTGGCATGTCGGCAACGCGCTCTACACGCTCCCGCAGGTGGAGTTTGCTGAACAAATCCAGAAGCACGCATTCGATGGACGCGCGTTCTTTTGTCACAGCGGGCTCGAAGCCAATGAGGCGGCAATCAAATTAGCGCGTCTCTATGGGATGAAGGATGGCGGGAAACGGTGGAAGACGATCTCGCTGATCAAGAGCTTTCACGGCAGGTCGCTGGCGATGATCGCGGCAACCGGAAACCCTGCGGTCAAGGAAGGATTCGGCCCGCCTGTCCCGGGGTTTATCAACGTGGACGCAACCGACATCAGCGCGATCGAGTCGGCGATCGACGATGAGACCTGTGCGATCATCATGGAACCCGTGCAAGGCGAAGGCGGGATCAACGTTTATCCCGAAGGACACGTTCGCGCGGTCCGACAGTTGTGTGATGATCGCGACCTGACGCTGATTTTTGACGAAGTCTGGACAGGCTGTGGACGCACCGGCAAGTGGTTCGCGCATCAATATGACAATGTCGAGCCGGACATCATGACGCTTGGCAAAGCGGTTGGCGGGGGGCTGCCGGTGGGCGTGATGTACGCGACGCCCGAACTGTCCGCGCTGCTGACCCCCGGCAAGCACGGCTGCACGCTCGGTGGCAACCCGATCTGCATGGCGGTGAGTCGAACGATTTTTGACGTGATCGAAAAGGAAAATCTGGTCGAACACGCCGCTAAGATGGGCGAGCGCGCGACGGCACGGATTCGCGCTTCAGAAAAAGTTGCCGACAAGATCACCGAGGTGCGTGGTCGCGGCTTGTTCATGGGCATCGAATTGAAGTCAGACCCGATCGACCTGATTCCCAAGTCCCTGGAGGCCGGGCTCGTCATCAATCTGACCAGCAAGCGGGTCATCCGACTTGCGCCCCCGATCAATATCAGTCAGTCATTGTGGGACGAAGGTGTGGACCGGGTCATTGACGTAATCGCGAGGTTGTAATGCGAATATTGAAAATGCTAGGCGTCGCGTTGTCGATCGTCTCACTGGTGATCAGCGGGTGCGGCGGGGCATCGCAGAACACCGCACAGAACGCTCAAGGCGAAGCGGATCAGCAACCGACGTTCATTCCCTACATCCCCTCGCAGGAATCCGCTCCGCCTGCGGTTACGGATGCGTTGCCAGAATCCCCGCAAGACGCCCCGGCAGACCTGAAACTGGTCTATTCGGTCGAACTGTGGGAGATGCTGCTACCTCGCAACAGTATCAGTACCGACGAAGCGTTCTGGAAGCGCGTCAATGAAAACGCGATTGATCTGTCCCCCTACACGATCATGCTCAAGAACGGCGTGCGGGTGGGGTCGCTGCCGATCCAGGAGCTGTCGGTGTTGCAGAAGCTGGTGGATGACCGCAAGGCGTCGATGACGCGCATCGCCGGTTTGGCAGGCAAATTCATTGAGATTCCGGTCGCGTCCAATGTGCCGGGACAGACGATTTTTTACTTCAATCGCTCGAATCAGCTCATCGGTCGCAGTTACGATAGATGCGATAATCTGTTCTATTTTTCGTTCGAATCGACCCCGCGTCAGCAGGAGCAGATTCGGCTGGTACTCACGCCTGCGGTGCGTGGGCTTCAGAAGAAGCTTCAGTTTTCGCTGGTCCCGGGTCGCCTGGAGCGGGAGATCGAGTTCAAGGCCGAGGAAGTGCGTTACGACGCGAGCCTGAATCTGGACCTGCCGCTGTCGCGAGTGCTGGTGGTCGCACCATCGGTCGAAGCGCGGGATGAAACCAGCATCGGTGCGACGTTCCTGCTTAAGGATACGCCAACCGAGCAACTGGAGCGTCTGATCGTGGTTATCCCCCGCGCGTTTAAGCGGAACGATGCCCAGGCATCGGTCGCTCCATAGTTCCTAAGCCGCCGACCGACCGGCCTGCAAGAGCGATAGCGGCTCGGTGCGTGCCAGCTTGATCGCGGGGATGATCGACGCGATCAGACTGATCCCAATCACCACGCCCGTGCCCAACGCGAGAATATCCCACGGCACGCTGATGGGCGGATGATGCCCGATCGCGATGGTCATCAATTGTCGGGCGTTGATCGTCATCAACAGCCCGCACAAGACGCCCATCGACGCACCGATCACGCCGAGTAATAGCGCTTCGCACATGATGATTCGCATGAGTGTGCCGCGTGTCAGTCCGATCGATCGCAATACGCCGAATTGCCAGGTGCGGGATCGGATCGAGGCGATAATGGTGTTGGTCACGCCCAGCCCGGCGACCAACAACGCGCCCCACGCGACGGCACTGGCGACCAGCAGCAGTCGCCGCAATCCCTGCTGAATCGTCTCCTTAAGCTGCCGCACATCCGCGACCGCGAGTGAATCATCCTGCAATTGCGTGCGCAATTGCTCGGTCAGCAGTTCTTTGGGGACACCCATTTCGCGAAAGTTTGCACACATGAGATACACATTCTCAACGTCGAAAAACGTCTTGGCGTCATCAAGCGATCCAAAAACACAGGCGGCACTTTGTTGCTCGAACTGCTGGGAGATGTCGAACGAATTGACCATCACATCAATTCCCGGCGACCAGACAACGCCGGCGATGGTGAACTCGATCTCGCCTTTGGTGCGGCTTTTGAGCGTGAGCTTGTCGCCGACACCCAGATTCTTCAGGCGTTTGAACTCTTCGGTGACGACGATGTGCTTTCCCTGTGCCAGCAGCCTGGCGGCGTCGTCGGCGTTGCCTTCGCGGAAGTCGAGCTGCATCAATCGAAACGCCCGATCCGGTTCGACCGCGACGAACATCGTCGCGCCCGGCACGCGCGTCCCGATCAGCCCCATGATCCCGCCGCCCACTTCGGGTGCGAATGCGCCGATGGGCATGACATCATTCGCCTGCAACATCGGGGAGGATCGGATCTTCTGCTGTGCATCGGGTGAGAGCCCGCTGAGGCTGCGGGTGAAAATGAAGATATCTGGAAAGCGATCGGGAAGTTTCCAACTGTTTAGCGACGAATTGCCCTGCGTCTGCATGACGATTAGCACGGACAGGCCGACCATCAACGCGGCACACGTCCCGGCGCTACGCCAGATCCCGCCGGATAGTTGCTGTCGAACCACCGCAAAGGGTACGCGGACGATCAGGCTAAGAACGGGCCCGAGGGTGTTTGTCAGGGTCCAGACGATTGCCGGTGCGAGCAGGAAGAATCCGATCATCACGCTGGGCAGGCCGATCGCAAAATGCGCCCAGAACCGGATGTCGCGTTCCATCGGATGGGTGAACGGGAAGAAGAGGACCAGCGGATCGATCGCGACCAGCAGCAGACCGGCGACGGTGACGCGCCAGGGGAAGCGATCGCTATCTTGCCCGGCCAGCGGGGTCATGGCTTCGAGGGGGTCGATGCGCGTCGCCTGCCACGCGGGCAAAAGTGATGCGACTGCGGAAGCGAGGACCGCACCACCGCCGCCGAGGAGGACGCCGAGGGGGTCGAGTCGTGGGGAGAGTTCGACGATGGGTTGGAGCAGCCAGACGACGATCGCGGTGAATGCGAATCCGATCGGCACGCCAAAGACGACGCCGAGGGTGCCGATCGCAATGCCTTCGCCGAGGACGTATCGCGCGGTTTGCGACTTGCTCATGCCGATGGCGCGGAGCATCGCCAGCGTGCGTTGTCGTTCTGCCACGCCCATGGAGAGGGTGGAAAAGATGATGAAGGTCGCCGACAGCATCGCCACCGCACCGCCGAGGGCGCTGAGGAGTCGCAGGCTGCGAAAGTTGCTGTCGATCTCGGCCCGCTTCTGTCGGGTCGCTTTGTATTTGAGCAGCGGGTCGATCTCGGTCAGCCAACTTGTCCAGCGGGCCTGGAGCGCTTCTGCGTCGATGTCGGGCTTGAACTTGATCCGCACGAGTGAGATGCGACGTGGCGTGTCCTTCCCGAAGACAAAATCCTGTGCGATATCCAGGGGCAGATACACTGTTTGCATCATCGCCGCGAAGATGCCGGGTTTGTGGACGATGCCGGTGATGGGGACTTCGACCGCGCCGTACTGGCCGGTCATTTTGAGCATGTCGCCGACTTTCAAGCCGGATTTTTCGTGCAGGCCCTGGTCGATGACCGCGCCGCGCTCGCCGGGCTCAAACCATCTGCCGGCGTTGACCTTCATCCAGTTCAGGAGCGGATCGACGCTTCTGTCCACTCCGACCAGCGACGCACGGCTGGTCATCGGACTGCCCGACGCCAGGTGCGGAAGCGGGGCGTCGCTGTGCAGACGCGGGATCGCCAGTTCGATATCCGGGTCATTGCGAAGTCGATCGAGCAGCGATTGGTCGATGCCCTTGCTCGGGTCATTGGTGCGGACGATCTCGGCGTCGATCGCGCCCATAAACCTGCCGATGTATTCACCCGCCGCCGATTCGATCGAGGCGAAACCGCTGGTCATCGCCACCACCAGCGCCACTGATAGCGCGATCGCCGCGATGGTCAGGATCGCCCGCATCGGACGCGTCACCAGATTTGAAACCACAAGTCGGATTAACATGCAGCCAACACATTACAGTCGGCGAGCGTTTTCGGATAGAATGCTGCACATGCTTCAGCAGTTGGTACAGACGACACTGGACAAGAAAGTGTATGAGCTTCACGCCCACGAGACGTTGAAGTTCGATTTTGGACGCGCCTCGGTCGAGGCATCGCACAACGAGCGACTCAAGAAGGCGATCGACAACGGGGTCGTGCGCAACGATAGGAATCGTCAACTCAAACTGCTGGAACTGCCCGACAGCGATGCGGTTCGCAGCCTCGCCGGGGCGATCAAGCAGCACACGTTGGATCACCTCGATTATTATCTGCAGCAATTGGCCGAAAACGTCGAGAAAAAAGGCGGGCACGTTCATTTCGCGTCGGATGGGGACCACGCCAAACGGATCGTTTTCGACATTGTCCGCAATTCGAGCACCCAGCGGATTATCAAGTCCAAATCGATGGCCTCAGAAGAGATCGAGCTGTCGCACGTAATGGAGGCCGCCGGGCTGGACGTGGTCGAGACGGATCTAGGCGAGTTCATCGTGCAGATCGATCATGATAAGCCAAGCCATCTGGTCACGCCGATCATCCACAAAGATAAGGCGTCGATCGCCAAGCTGTTTAGTGAGTATTTTGGCACGCCATATAACGACGATCCGGAGGCGCTGACCGCACAGGCAAGAGCGTTTTTGCGGGACAAGTTTCGCCGGGCTGATCTGGGCATGACTGGCGGCAACTTTCTGGTCGCCGAGACGGGCGATGTCGTGACGGTGGAGAACGAAGGCAATGTTCGCCAGTCGATCACCACGCCGCGCGTGCTGATCAGTTTTGTCGGGATCGAAAAAGTGGTTCCGCGCATGATCGATCTGTCGGTGATGCTCAAACTGCTGGCTCGCAGCGCGACCGGGCAAACGATGACGGTCTATTCCTCTATCTTCGGCGGGACAAGAAATGCGGGTGAAACCGACGGGCCGGAAGAGTTTCATCTGGTCCTGATGGACAACGGCCGGACCGAGATCCTGGCCAGCGAAGAATATCGCGAAACGCTTCGGTGCATCCGCTGTGGCGCGTGTCTGAACGCCTGCCCGATCTATCGCAAGATTGGCGGGCACAGTTACGGGAGTGTTTATCCCGGGCCGATTGGTGCACTGATTACGCCGTTGATGCAGGGGCTGGAAAAGAACAAGGATCTGCCCAACGCGTCGAGCCTGTGCGGGGCGTGTTACGACGCCTGCCCGGTGAAGATCAACATCCCCAAACACCTGATCAATCTGCGTCGCGACATCGTCAAACGACAGATCAGCCATCCGGTCGAACGGCTGATCTATCGGGCCTATGCGTTCATGATGAACACGACGCCCCGGTACAAGCTGGCGTGTTGGATGCAAAAACGCTCGCTGCGGCTGATCAAGACGCGAAACGGCTTTGTGAAGCGGCTACCGTTTCCGGGCAACGGCTGGACACAAATTCGCGATATACCCGCGCCGGCGAAAAAGACGTTTCGTGAGCTGTGGAACGCGAAGAAGTAGACACCGGTTTTTTGAGCTTTATTGGGATTGATATGAACGACGAACACGGCGTACTGCAAAAGGTTCGAAACTCACTGGGTCGCACCGCGACGATCACGCCCCCGCCGCCTCCGGCGCTGGATGAGCCGATCGTGCGCCTGGTGCTGACCGATATCGGCCTGCCCGCGCTGTTTGAGAAAAAGGCGAAGGAAAACAAGATCGGCGTTACGTCACTGCGGGTCGAAACGCTGCATGAAGAGTTGGTGTCGTATCTGCGGTCCAAGGGTGTGAAGTCGATCGCGATCCCGCAATCCAAGTTCTTCCAGCGGCTGGAGATCGAGCGCGTCCTGCGTGAGGCCGGATTTGCAGTCAAGGTCTGGGGGCAGATGACGCTGGACGAGTTGTACGATGTCGATGCCAGTGTGACCGACGTGTGGCGGGCGGTCGCAGAGACGGGGAGCCTGGTGATGCGCCCGAGTCCCGAGCACGGCAGGTCGTTGTCGCTCATCCCGCCTTTGCATGTCGCGATTGTCGAACCCAAGAACTGCGTCGGGGATCTGATCGATCTGTTCGAACTGACGACCAGGGAGAATCTTGCCAGTTCCACCACGATCATCTCCGGCCCGTCAAAGACGGCGGATATCGAAATGAATCTGGTCACCGGCGTTCACGGGCCGGGTGTGGTGCAGGTGTTTTTGCTGAAGTAGTTTTCGATTGCGGGTGATCATGGTTCGCGCGCTGGCGTTGGAAACTTCAGGCCGGATCGGGTCGGTCGCACTCGTGGAAGACGATGTCGTCGTGGCGACCGACGCGTTCGCGCACGGGTTGCAGCACGCCGCGACCATTTTGCCCATGATCGATCGGCTGACGCGTAGTCGTGGCTGGTCTCCCAAACAGATCAACCACGTTTATGTCTCTGCCGGTCCCGGATCGTTTACCGGCTTGCGAATCGGCATCACATTGGTCAAAACACTCGCGCTGGCGACCGGATGCAAGATCGTCGCGGTTCCCAGCGCCCGTGTGTTGCTGGCCAATGCCGGCGACGACGCCCGGGAGGTAGTCATTGTTTTGGACGCCAAACGCGGGCAGATTTTCACCGCACGGTTTGCGCGGGCTGACGCGACCGCACCTTGGATCGAGGTCGAACCGGCGCATCTGGACACACTGGCAGCGATGCTCTCCCGCGCCGCTCGGCCTGTGCATTTGATCGGAGAGGGCATCCCATATCACTCAGCGGCGATCCCAGACTCGCCTGACGTAGTCGTCACCGATGAATCGCTCTGGCGCGCCCGCGCCCAAGCTGTCGCCGCCATCGGATCAGAACTCGCCCGCGCCGGTCAGTTCACCGACCCGCTGAAACTCACGCCGATCTATGTGCGATTGCCCGAGGCCGAGGAGAAGCGGTTGATCGCGGAGGGGAAGCTCATCACCTGAAGCGTGGCAGTCGTGGCATCGGTTTTCAACCGATGTCGATTCGCCGGACCAATTGTCAATGGCCTATTCAACCCCATTCATTTCGCCAGCATCACCCGTTCGACAAAACCGGTATCGACCTCACCCTTGCGGAACTGCTCATTGTCCATGATTTGCAGTTGCAGTGGGATGGTGGTGCGGATGGGGTGGATATGAAACTCGCTGAGGGCGCGTTTCATGGTGGTGATCGCCTCTTCGCGGGTGGGGCGGT
>JBGSMH010000050.1:0-2997 GCA_041740275.1 Phycisphaerae bacterium | reverse complement strand
CGGCGAGCACCTGGCCGACCAGTTGCTGATCCCGTTCGCGATCGCAGGCGGCGGCTCGTTCGTCACCGCCGCAGTGAGCCAGCACGCCCGCACGAACATGGACACTATCCAGCGGTTCCTGCCGGTTTCATTTGAGATCGAGGAATTGCCAGTCGATAATCGCTTTGCAGTCCGGATATGAGGGTTCAGATCTCACTACTGTCCGGTTAACGATTGAGAGATTTTACAAATCGCTCCTAATTCACGAACGATAACACCTGTGCCGCGATTTTTCGATTTCAATTTCGTTTCCCCCGCTTTCGCCACTTTCGCCGGTTGCGGACCCTGCGGCAAAGCCAATGCTCGCTGGGATGCACTCCGGACGTTTCATCCTTCGCCAGCTTCTGGACCTCATTTCCCGACACGAGTTCAACGTCTGCGTCCGCCGTTACGACGGCGACCGACGCGTCCGCGCGTTCTCCTGTTGGGATCAGTTTCTCGTCTTGCTCTTTGCACAACTGACCTATCGCGACTCGCTGCGCGATACCGAGGTGTGCCTGCGAGCATGGCCGAAACAGTTGTATCACCTGGGCCTGCGCGAGTCGGTGGCGCGATCGACAATCGCCGACGCCAACGAGAATCGGTCGTGGCGAATCTGGTCGGACCTGGCGATGATCCTGATCGCCCGCGCCCGCAAGCTGAATGCAAACGAGCCGGTCGCCGGGCGGCTCAAGTCGACGGTCTACGCCTTCGACACGACGACTATCGACCTGTGCCTGAACCTGTTCCCGTGGGCGAAGTTCCGTCGTCGCAAGGCCGCAGTCAAGCTGCACACGCTGATGGACCTCAGAGGCAATATACCCTGTTTTATCAATGTTTCTGGCGGTTCGGTCCACGAAGTGAACGTGCTGGACGACCTGCCGCTGGAGGCCGGGGCGTATTATGTGATGGATCGCGCGTTTGTCGATTTTGCGCGACTGCACCGGCTGACGCTGGCCGGGGCGTTGTTCGTCACCCGCGCGAAACAGAACATGGACTATCGAGTCGTCGAATCGCGCCCCGTCAATCGAAGTCGCGGCCTGCGCGCCGACCAGACGATCAAGCTTTGCGGGCCGCTGTCGCGCCTGCGTTACCCGATCCCGCTGCGTCGGATCAGCTTTGTCGATCCGGCGACCGACAACGCGCTGGTGTTTTTGACCAACGACTTTTCGCTGGCGGCCTCGACGATCTGCAAACTTTACAAGAGCCGCTGGCAGGTGGAATTGTTCTTCAAATGGATCAAGCAATACCTGCGAATCAAGTCGTTCTTCGGCCAGTCGCCCAACGCCGTCAAGACACAGATATGGATCGCGGTGTGTGCGTATGTGCTGGTGGCGATTGCCAAGAAGGAACTGGAACTGGAGCCGCCGATGGGAGAAATCCTGCAGGTTTTGAGTCTAATGATGTTCGAGAAAGCGCTGATTTCTCAGGTCTTTTCGAAAGACCAGCGGACGAAAAAGGAACCCGACGATCATAACTCCTTGTGGTTATTCGAGTAACAACCGGACAGTAGTGTTCAGATCTCAATACTTGACGACATGCCGGTCGTTTGCTTCGAGACAATAATGCCGGTGCGACTTGCCCGTTATTCAAAAGACTTCCTTGGCACCTGCTGCTTCAGCGGAACACGCGGTGCAGTTCTTTGTTGATCGCATCCCTCAAACTGATTCTCGGCGGCACCGCAAAGAGTGGTCGCCGATCCCCTGATTGAATCCAAAAAACGCCGTATCTGGTTGCACATTGCCGGTGTAGCCAGACATAATGCTTCAGCGCTACGCACAGATGCTGTGACGGCGCCTTTAACCCAGGGAGGTTTCCATGCGGTGGATGATTCTGATGTTATGTGCAGTGGGATTGGCGAGTGCGGTTGCATCGGCACAGGAATCCAAGACCACGCAGGCGGATCTCTACAGGGTGGCGCTCGATTTTAATCGGCGCACGCTGGTGGAGGATTATCAGCGGGTTGGCCGTCACGATCCCAAGTGGGATGAACCCGCCAAGGCTTTTCTGGAAGCGATGGCCGTGCATTTTGCCAGCCGCAGCGTAAACGCCTGGTACGCCCCAGCGAAGCGACCTTCGATTCAGACACTGCTCAAGCTGGGAGAAGTGGCGACCGCCGCCGGGTGCGAGGATCCGCTTGTGTTGTACTGCACGGCCTCACTCCTGGCTGAAAGGATCGACTCAAACGCCTCGAACTCATACAAGATTCAGGCGAAGGTATGGAAACCACTGCTTGAGTCCGGCTATCACCCGTGGCGAAAATTCAGCGCGACGACGCGCTTCAAGGATTGCACCAATAGAGAATATGCCCAACTTAAAACACTCGCTCAGGCACGGTGGCTAGATGATTTGATCGAGTATCTGCAGGCACCTGTGGTCGATCCGCTTGAACTCCGCCTGAGATTCATGGAAGTGACTGAGCAGTGCGTGTGGATGGATGTGGCAAGCCGGGAACAGTTGGTCAAAGCAATTGAGTCCGCTGAGAAAATCGATCCGTGGCTGAAACTCGCCTTACAGGGCTCGTTTGAAGTTGAGCTTGCATGGGCGGCGAGGGGTGGCGGATGGGCGAATCAGGTCAAACCCGAAGGATGGAAGGGTTTTGCAGAGCACCTGGCGGCAGCGCGACCGGCATTGGTCAAGGCATGGGAATTGCGACCGACCTTTCCTGAACCGGCCCAGCGGATGATCGCGCTTTGCATGGGCGACGCGGGTGATGCAGGCGATAGCGAGCAGCTATGGTTTGAACGCGCGATCGCAGGACAGATCGACTACATGCCGGCGTGGGCAAGCTATGCCTGGGCCCTGCGTCCGCGATGGGGCGGCAGCCAACAGGAGATGTTTGAGCTCGGCGACAAGGCGCTTGCGACCGGACGATTCGACACCGAGGTACCCATGTTTTTTATCCTCGTCCTGTGGGATATCGCTCACGATCATCGGACCGACTGGTCTGTATATACCGGTCCGCAAGTCTGGCCGAAA
>JBGSMH010000049.1:0-4715 GCA_041740275.1 Phycisphaerae bacterium | reverse complement strand
GGAGGGTGATGTTGCTGAGCGACACGGTCGCCCACTTCGTCCACCCGCCGGTCGGCGCGCAGGCGACCGTCCCGACCACAACGTTGTTGACCAACACCTGCAACGGCCGATTCGCCGAACCACCGTTTGCGTACCGGAAATCCAGCTTGCCCGTCCCCGCATTGGCCCGCGTGATGTAATACGTGACGGCCGAGTTCAGCCCAGCGTAGTCAGCATATCCCGTGCCGGTGAAACCGGCATTGGAAGAGGCTTTGCCGGTTCCGCCGGAGAAGGTGGCGGATTCGGATTGGAGGGCCGTCGGAGTTTGTGGTTGTGCCGTCGGCACAAATGCGAAGTCTGCATCAAAAATGCTCACACCTTTGAGTTGCAGTTGGTGATACCCGGCTGCCGGATTGCCGTAACCGTAACCGCCCGGCTTGACCGCCGTTACACGGTACGCCCCCAGGGAAAGCGAAAGGAAACTGTAAGCTCCCTGGCTGTTGGTAGTAGTGGCTCGCTCCCCGCCATCAAGCGTGCCATCGGCGTCCAGATCAAGAAATACGGTTCGGCCAGACAGCAGTTCTTCGCCGGTTTCACGTATTCCGTCGCCGTCGGTTTCACCCCAGATGACCCCGGAGATGGAGGCGGTACTAACCGGCGGGGCTGTACGGCGTCCAAATGTCAGCGGCACTGGCAGCGGGGCATCGAGTGACATTGCCAGCGCAAAGCCGGCTATAGGAGCTGTTTCGACCCAATTTGCTGGCAGCATCTGTCGGAGTATGAGGGTTGATGCGCTGGGCAGACCGATCTCTGCAACTCCGCGGGCATCAGTATTGACGGCGATTTCATGCTGATCACGTTCATTGTTGTTGTTCTGATCGATGTAGACGATTGCGCCTTCGATGCCGGGCTCGTTGGCATCAAAAATACCGTCTGCATCAAGATCGTTGAAGACATACGTGAAATACTGATAGGCAATGCCGATGTCGAGTCCAGCGATCGACCCGCCGGTTCCGACGATAGCTGGTGCGGGCAGGCCCGTAATGTCGCTATGATAACTTCCGAGTACCTGCCTGACGACCAACCGGTGTGGCCCGGCCGGCACACCTGTGAAGCAGTAGCGGCCCAGCCGATCGGTGGTTGTAGCAATCTCGGGCTCATCGAGAACCCCGTTCAGATTCGCATCTAGTCCGATCAGGTACCCAGGTTGTTCCACGGCAGCTTCAATATGGTCTCGCGTGCCTGAGCGATTTCCGTCGGTGTAAAGTGTTCCTGAAATGACACCGCTCGACGATACAGGCTGGGCGTTAGGTGTGAAGCGAAACAGCTTAGTTTGCTCAGAATTGAAGAGAATGGTCAGGGCGAAATCACTCATTGGCAGCCATGACAGCGGACGACTGCTTGCCGGTCCGGGCAGATAGTCATCTTCGAGGCGGGTACCGACAGACGTTCCGTCGGTAGACCATATCTCTCCGCCACTCGACGCTGTAGCCACGCCGAAATAAACGCGGCCTTGCAATACTCCGAGCATTTCGACATCCACGCTGTCGTAGTTGCGTGCCCACGACCGCACCGCAACGGCACGTGCATCATTCGGGCCAATCTTCCAAAGTGTCGTTGTTCCCCCAGAACCGATAATTCCCGACGTATCGATCCGCAGGTAGTAAAGCGTGTCGCCAAGAACGGCACTGGTGCCGACCATCTCTACGCCTACCTCGGTGACCTGTCCTGTTGCCAGATTGAAACGAAAAAGTGAACCTTCGCCGGCGTTGAAGAAGACGTTATCACCCGCTCGCTGCCAATTCGGGCGCATCGACTGATAATCATCTGTACGCGGGGAGAGGTCGCTAAGCAGCACAGTGCCCGAGGGCGTTCCATCGCTTGTCCACACTTCCACCCCGACAGCAGGGTCAAACGCCTGAATGAGCAGCCTGTTATCGGCGACATAAATGCCGCCTTGGTAAACTTGCCCTGCGCCGCTGTTAAGCCCGGGAGCGAAATCGCGAAGCAACTGCACATTGCCCGCCTCGCCGTTGGTCCAGAATACTTCGCGCGCGTAGGTCTCGTCAGAAGCGAAGAAATAGACCCCGCCGTTGAAAGTAGTCAAGTGAGTCGGAGAGGAGGAGTTTAATCCGGCCCATACATCAGCAAACTGCCACGTTCCTTCGGTCGTTCCGTCGCTTCGCCACAGTTCATACCCTGAGGTGTTGCCTGAACGGGCACTGAAGTAAGCCACCCCGTTCAATACGGCTAAATAAGTGCCGGAGTACGTGTCCAGCGTGAAGCCTAATGGACTAATATCCTTTGATCCTCCGACAGTGCCGTCAGTCACAAGTAATTTTGTCCCGGAAAGGACCAGCAGCTTGTCCCCAAGGTCTGCCAGTACCGCATTGTGACTTGAGGGCAGCAACGCCTGGGTCTGATCGCGATATCCGTCAGAGATATTCAGTGCCCAGCCTTTGCTACCATTGTAGGTGGTAAAAATCGCGCGACCTTTCCACTTCCCCGCCAGTCCTGCACCTACAGGTGCAGGGGTTTGATTGATATCCGCAAAGACGCTTACTTCCCCCGTTTCAATGTCTATCGACATGGGTTCGTAGCCGACATTCTCTCCAGCACCACTAAAGAGTAATTTTCCACCAACAACAGCGATTGTATTCTGGAAAATGGATTGACTCTGGAACGGGATGATGCCCACACGTTCGACGGTAAGGCCACTCGTGCGGTACACCTCGCTCCCGACAGACGTTCTCACGACGAAATAGAAGCTGTCACCTTCGCGCGTCCGCGCACTAATCGACTGCCCATTTGCCGGTTGGAACACAACTGTTTCGTCGGGCTTTCCGGTGGTCAGGAGCAGCGTTCCACCGGGCGCGCCGAAACTCACTGCCACGGCGCCAGCAGATTCGAAGGTCGTTCCTGTCCAAGTCGGAATCTGTTCCGAACCCGTCAGTTGCACTGGGCCGTCGGAATTGACGAAGTATGCAGTTTCAGCGGCATTGCCGGCTTCTGTTGTAGGCCGTCCGTATAGGACAATTCCGTCGGCTAAACCGGTGCCCGAACCCTCAACGCTATCAAAGCGAACCGGCTCGCTCTCGCCAAACGCCGGAACTGTTGACCCTGTCGTGCCTTGGGTTTCCCAAAGCTGCCAAGCCGATTCACCCGCCCCCCGTTTGAGAAAAAACAGTCGCGAGCCGTTTTCGGCAACCGGAAGGAACGACAAAGGCGAAGTGTCTACTGGCTGGTTTATCAAAACAGAGGTGACGCCGGTATCGCTGTCTGTAACACACAGCGCGCTGCCTCCCTCTACAACTCGCGTGAAATACAGCTTATCACCAGCTACCTTCAAATCGTTAACACCACCCAACCCCTCTCCAGGCAATGCCCGATCAATTCTTACGGTACCAGACAAGGTGCCGTCTGTGCGCCAAAGTTCCCTTTCGTAGCCACCTGAATTTACAGTGAAATATAGGAATTCGTTTACGGCCGTCAGGTCTGTGAAATAAGTTCCCGAAAATGAAAATTGAGTCACTGCGGTCACTGCGCCGGTGGCGTCGTCAGCGACGTATATCTGACGCGGAACGTTTAAAGCTTCCACGACAAACCCGACCTTCGGGCCGAAGGGGGTCAACATGCGTATGCCGTTCGTTCCGGCACTAGTTTGAA
Source organism: Phycisphaerae bacterium (assembly GCA_041740275.1). Lineage (GTDB taxonomy): Bacteria > Planctomycetota > Phycisphaerae > Tepidisphaerales > Tepidisphaeraceae > BPJO01. Next base: position 1,070 of record JBGSMH010000049.1, on the reverse strand, counting down.
ATCGAGCGACTGAAGTCGGTGCAGCCAGGGAATTGGAGGTCTTCCAAAGCTCGCGGTAGTTCGCGTCTCCGGCGGAGTCAGCGGTAAAGTAGACCGCGCCCGACTCGGCATATTCACTCGGAGCCGACCCGAGAGTACCCGATGGGTCAAACACCGGCGTCAGTGTCAGGTGCCGACGTGGCTCAAGCGATTCAACGAGATTATTGAAGCGTCGGCGCATAGTGAAAAAGTGATCCGGTGGGGAAAAAGCAATCGCATACTAATTTATCAAATCGGGGGTGGTTTTGTCAATCTGCAACTAACCCCTCCCGCCCAGCCCTGGCTGCCACAGAACACCGCCATGATGGCAATGGCGAGGATGTCGCCGAAAAGGTGCGAAGCGTTGGCCGCTCTGGGGTCATCTAGTCCGCGAAAAATGCGCAACAGTTGTGCGGTCGCTTGTGCGTCCATGCTCAAGCTCCTTTGGGTTGGTGATAATTGTAAAACAGCGAAGCTTCGCGACCGACGTGTCACCATAACAACTGAATCGGAAGGGCGCAACCCTAGCGATTACCGAACTTTCAAATGCGATCGCCTTGCACCGCAGGTGAGGTCTGAGACCCGCAAATTGTCTTTGCTAGGGATTTTTGCCAATTCTTGCGGCGAGGTTGGCGATTGTCTGTCTACCCCTCCGCAACGCACGGATTTTCCAGCCGCCCGATCGACTCGATCTCCACCGCCACCCGATCGCCGGGCTTGAGCCATACCGGCGGCGTGCGGCCCATGCCTACGCCTTCGGGCGTACCGGTCAATATCACCGTGCCGGGCTTGAGCGTCAGTGTGCTCGATAGCGACGCGATCAGTTGCCGCACGTTGTAGATCATGTCGGCGGTGCTCGAATCCTGCATCACCTGATCGTTGATCTGACACCGCACCCGCAATGCATTGGGGTCGGCGATCTGGTCTCGCGTGACGATCCACGGTCCGAGCGGGCAGAACGAGTCAAACGACTTGCCCCGCGCAAACTGACCGCCGCCCAGGGCTTTGTCGCGCTGCCAGTCGCGTGCCGATACGTCGTTGGCACAGGTGTA
>JBGSMH010000048.1:0-2646 GCA_041740275.1 Phycisphaerae bacterium | reverse complement strand
GGTGCGGTACGGCTAAAGAGTCCCATGTTCAATCTCCAACTGTTTGGCGCTTGAGAAAAGCGGTCCCTCGATCACAACTCTCTACGCCGCCTGTGCCAACGGCTGGCCGATCAGCATCTGGGCAAAATCGCTCAGGCACTGGCTGATTTCGGCTCGCGGGCTGCTGATGACGAACGGCTCGCCATAGTTCATTGCCGCCAGTGCGGTCTTGTAGTCGTTGGGGATCAGCCAGGAGATTTTCAACCCCAGCGCCCGTTCGACTTCCGCCGGGTCGATATCCCAGCCCTTCTTAACGAAACGATTGACGACGATCTTGATCTTGTTGCTTTCAACGCCCATCCGACGCAACGACGCGACGAACCGCTCGGCGTTCTTGGCCGAGGGAACGTTCAACTGCATGACGATCACGTTGGTGTCGGCAGATTGCACGGTGGTGGCGTACATCGGATCGACGCTCATCATCGAGTCGATGATCACCGCATCAAACATTCGCCCGATGATATTGAATAGCCGCACCAAACCGGGTTGATTCACCCGCTGCGTGTCTTCCATGAGATCCGGACGCGACAGGATCGCGACATTGGTCTTTTTGTGGACTGCCAGTGCGTTGTCGAGCAATTGACGATCGACGCGTTCGGCGGACTGCATCACGTCGGCAATCGTGTAACGCGGACGCATATCAAAGTACCCACCCACGCCGCCACGGACCAGATCCAGGTCGATCAGTGCGGTCTTGCGGGTTTGCGCCATGGACGCCGCCAGGTTGCAGGCAACAGTCGTCGAACCGCAGCCGCCAATCGTGGGAATGACGTTGATCAGTTTAGCGCGTTTGCCCATCCCGTGCACCGACGCCAGGCGTTCGAGTGTGGTGGTGAACTTCTGCTCGTTGATCGGCAGCGGGACGAACTCACGCACGCCCAAATGCATCGCTTCCATGAGCAGATTCGGGTCCAGAATCTGACTCAAGGCAAAAAAGCTGACATTGTGATACTGACGTGGCAGGTGCCCGATGCGACGCAGGTTCTCCATCGCGCCCGGATCCAGATTCACGATGACGATCTGTGGGGCGTCGCCGCGTGAAAGCAGGGCTTCGAGCTGCTCGACCCCGTTGAGCTGAGCGGCGATCGTCAGCCCAAAGGTGCTGAGGAAGCCGGCCATCTCCTGGCGGTTAGTCTCATCCGGATCGACGATGACACAGTTTAATTGAACAAGCATGGCGTTTTTTCCAGGTTTCCTGAACAGTTAACAACAAACAGATCCACTCAATCGTTACCATCGACCGTCGCGACCTGCGGCTGAAGTGGTGCGGCGTTCTCGTCAAAACCCGTTGGCCCGATGAACCGGGGCGGCACGGCGGCGACTTTGTCGCCATCCTTGTCACCTTTGCCCGCTTGCGGACCGCCTAAATCGCCGAACGCCCACAACTGGGCCTCATTCGGATATCGCCAGTTATCGCCCGGAAGCGCGGGCACCTGATCGGGGTTCATCGCCTGCGCCAGACGCGGCGTGACGAGAATGACCAGTTCGGTTTCCGACCGCTGATACTTCACGGTCCGGAACATCGCTCCGATAATCGGCAGATCGCCGAGCAGCGGCGTATGGCTGTTCTGGGCATCGACGCGACGCTGCAACAGACCTGCAAGTGCCAGGGTCTGACCTTCGCCCATTTCGACCAGCGAATTGACCTTGCGGGTCCGAATGCCGGGGACGGGTGTGTTGGTGCCGGGGATGAGTACCGCGTTGGCGGTATCCAGTTCTGACACTTCGGGCGCGACCTTCAGGCGGATGCGCCCGTCACCGAGCACGACCGCGTTGTATTTCAGTCGAACACCAAATTCTTTGTATTCGATGGTGATGGTCGATCCGCCACCCGTACCCGATTGCGGCACGGGAATGGGGATTTCGCCACCGGCGAGGAACTCGGCATCTTCGCCGCTGATCGCGACCAGATTGGGTTCTGCAAGCGTGCGGGCGAGGCTGTTGGTCTTTAGTGCAGACAGGAAGGCTTCAAACGCCATCCCGCCGATGTTGCCCGAGCCAAAAAGCGTGACGCCCGATCCGATGGCGTTATCCGCACCTTGTGCCAACGCCCCGATCGGAGTGGCACCGGCACCATTGAGCGTGCCGATGGTGCTGTTTCCGTCAGTAAAGAACGATCGGAAGCCCAGTTCGGTGCTGGCGGCGCGGGACATCTCGATAAACTGCACGTGCAGCACGATCTGCTGCCCGCCGCCGATTTCAAGGAAATTGATCACTTTTTCGCTGTACGCCCCCGCGACCTTGGCGGCCTGTTCGGCCACTTTCAGATTCGCGACTCGGCCTTTGAGCGTCACCTGACCATTGACCACCTCAACCTCAATTGGGGCGTCCGGGAACAGGCGCTTAAACTCATCACGCAACGCCTGCACGTCAAACTCAACACTGACATCGATCACCTGGCTCTTTTCCAGCTCGTCCCAGACGATTATCTGGGTCGTGCCGTACTTCTTGCCGGTGACCAGCAGCGTCGTCGGTCCGACCGCGGTGACATCCGCGATGTCGGGCTGGCCGACACTGAAGCGTTTGTACTTTTCCTTGGTGGTGATGACGGCAGTCTTATTGACCGCCATGTTCAGTTTGCCGTTTTTCAGCCCGGTGTCGATCAGG
>JBGSMH010000047.1:0-6331 GCA_041740275.1 Phycisphaerae bacterium | reverse complement strand
ATCCGCCCGCGCCAGTAATGTCGTTGGGCAGCGTGGCGTCTTGAATGTAGAGTTTAGTGAGAACAGGCAGGAGCCTTGCATGAACAACCCAATCGAACCGCTCGAACCCCGCCGACACCTCGCGGCGTCGCCGGTTGATCTGACGTGGAACTTTAGCCACGATGGGGTCAACACCGCTGCGGGGCAGTATGTGGAATTGGAGAATGCAATCGATGCAGGTCGCGAGCGGACAATTGTCGTGGGTCGCGTCGGCGACGCGCAGAGTGGTTCGATCGTCTTGGTGGCACTTGACATCAACGGAAAGCTGGACCGCACATTCTCGCAGGACGGTCTGATGGGCGCGGGTCTGCCCTGGTTGAGGCAAGTGCCTCAAGTGCTCGCCACGCAGGAGGGGTACGTCTATGTCGGGAATGGGTCGGGTATCGTTCGCTTGAGGGGCAACGGCACGCGCGATCGCGCCTTTGCTGGCGGGCGATCCCTGGATCTGACCTCGTTGGGCGACAACGGCAGATTGCTCTCGATGACAGCCAACGCCGTCGGAGGCGTCGACATCGTGCGAACCGTATCGGCCAACGCATCGCAAGCTTTGGCAGACTTCGACGGACGCGTTCAACTGATTCGCACGACCGGCGATGGCGTGCGCGGGCAAGCCACCTTGATTTGGGAACGTCAATTCGCCGACGACATCGTTTCGCCACGCGTTGATGAAATCGCACCCAGCCTGACAGATGCTGCGGTCGTCCCGCAGCATGGTGGCGGTTGGACGGTCGTGACCTCGCGGCAACGCCGCGCCTTTTACTATCCCAACACGGTTGATGATCCGTTTTCGGCTGATGTCGATATTTGTTCCATCACGAGCGATGGTGCCGTTTCGAAGCGGCGAACCTTCAACATCGGTGAGTCCTCTGCAATCTACAACGTGCGCATCCATTCGCGCGGGTTGTACGTCATGTTTGCCTACGGGAACTACGGCGAGCGGCTGTTGGGGATCAACGCTGGACATCTTCGCCGCACAACGCTTCCCGCCGGCCCGGGAACGCCCGGTTTGCCTCGAAATGAAACCTTCGCGGTTAACGGCAAACCGTTTGTTAGCAACGGTGGATACACGCCCGGCGTGACGTCACTTTCGCTCGTAAAATCCAACGGAGTGCTCGACACGCGTTTTGCCGATGCAGGCGTCTGGAATTTCAGCGATGTGCCCCTTGGTGAACTCTTCACGTTCAGCATCGAATACGCCAAACCCGGGAGCGCACTGATCGGCTGGACGAGCGCGGATCGTTCAAGCGGGCAACGAATCAACGTAAAAAGTCTGTATCGGGTCTGGACCGGCCAAGGCCCGGCGGCTGACCTGGTTGGGACTTCGGTTCGCGACACCCGCGCGACGATTACGGTCCGATACAGTGCGCCCACGGGGATCGCACCGGCGACAATCGGCTCGCATGATCTCTACGTCCGCAGCACACGGCATGGTTATCAGTCCATTCGATTGATCGACCGCGTCGTCGAGGGCGACACCGTCATCGCCCGCTATCGAACCGACGTACTTGCCCGCGGAACGTATGATATCAAGCTTAAGGCAAACCAGATCGGCACGCTGGCCGATGTTGTGAATCCGGATTACGCCTTGCTCGGGTATTTCACGGCATGATGAGACGGGCTGGATTTGCAGACTCCGGAGCGTGATGTATGATCTGGAATATGAACACGACGACGCGAACCACGACGACGACAACCGACTGAGTCGGGCCCGTGTTTCGCTTGTGTTTGACGAAACGAACGACGCCGCCCGATGTTGAGTCGGGCGGTTTTTTTTGTGATTACGAACCACTCATTACAGGTTAATACAATGGCTACTGCAATCCTTCCCGATGGATCGAAACGTGAACTGGCCGACGGATCGAGCGTGTATCAACTCGCCGAATCGATCGGCAAAGGCCTCGCCAAGGCGGCGATCGTGGGACGCGTCGACGGCAAACTGGTCGATTTGTCGCACCCGCTCACCGGCGAACACCAAGTCGCGATCGTCACCGACAAGGACCCCGATGCCCTTTCAGTCATGCGGCATAGCACCGCACATGTCCTTGCGCAGGCACTTCGTCATCTTTACGGCAAGGATCTGCAATACACCATCGGCCCGGTGATCGAAAACGGGTTCTACTATGACTTTGAGTTTCCTGTCGGGGTGAAAATCGCCCAGGACGATCTTGCCAAGATCGAAGCGGAGATGAACAAGATCGTCGCCGAGGACTGCGTGTTCGCCCGCACCGACGTAGACCCGGAAACCGCCCGCTTTCGACTTCGCGGTGAAAACCAACGCTTCAAGGAAGAACTGATCAACGAACTGGAGACGGGTGGGGAAAAAACCGTATCCATCTACACCCAGGGCGATTTCACTGATCTGTGTCGCGGCCCGCATATTCCAAGCACGGGCAAGATCAAGTGCTTCAAACTGATGAGCATCGCCGGTGCCTATTGGCGAGGCGACGCCAAGCGCGAGCAACTCGTCCGCATCTATGGCACCGCATTTTTTGACAAGAAACAACTTGATGCCCACATCAATCAACTCGAAGAGGCCAAGAAGCGCGATCACCGCGTCATCGGGCCGGCGTTGGGGCTGTTTGTCATCGACGATCAGGTCGGACAAGGCCTGGTGCTCTGGAAGCCCAAGGGCGCGGTTGTGCGGCAGGAGTTGCAGAACTTCATCGGCGAACACCTGCGAAGACAGGGATATCACCAGGTCTTTACGCCGCACATCGGACGGCTGGATCTGTACAAGACCAGTGGGCATTTTCCGTACTATCGCGAAAGCCAGTTCCCGCCGATCGTCGATCGCGAGTTCAGCGCCAAGCTGGCAGAGGAAAAATGTTCGTGTGCGGACCTGGCGAACCTGATGGAAAAAGGCGAAATCGACGGCTATCTGCTCAAGCCGATGAACTGCCCGCACCACATTCGCATCTACGCCAGCGAACAACGCAGCTATCGCGATCTGCCTTACCGAATTGCCGAGTTCGGAACGGTTTATCGTTGGGAAAAATCCGGCGAATTGGGCGGGATGACCCGCGTGCGCGGCTTTACCCAGGACGATGCCCACCTGTTCTGCACCGAAGAGCAAATCCCTGCAGAAGTGCTGGGATGCTTGGAACTGGTCAAGATCGTCCTCGGCACGCTGGGGATGAAAGATTACCGCGTGCGCGTCGGTCTGCGGGACCCGGATAGTGCCAAATATGTGGGTGATCCCGCGCAATGGGATCGCGCCGAAGCGGCATGCCTGCAGGCCGCAAAATCGCTTGGCGTAGAGTTTACCACCGAGCCCGGCGAGGCGGCATTTTACGGGCCGAAGATCGACTTTGTCGTCCGCGACGTGATCGGGCGTGAGTGGCAATTGGGAACGGTGCAGGTCGATTATCAGTTGCCGCAGCGGTTTGAACTTCAATACATCGGCACCGACAACACCCCGCACCGGCCGGTGATGATCCACCGGGCGCCGTTCGGGTCGATGGAGCGTTTCATCGGCGTCCTGATCGAGCATTTCGCGGGCGCGTTCCCGCTCTGGCTGGCACCGGTTCAGGTGGCGGTGTTGACCGTGAGTGAAAAGACCAACGATTACGCCCAGAAGGTGACGCAACAATTGAAGGATGCCGGACTTCGCATCGAACTGAGCGACGGCAACGAAAAGATCGGTGCCAAGATTCGCAACGCGACATTGAACAAGATCCCGTACATGCTGGTCCTGGGCGAAAAGGAAATCGCCGAGGGCAAGGTGGCGGTTCGACATCGCACCGAAGGCGACAAGGGCGCGGTGCCGGTGGAGGAGTTTATTGCGATGGTGAGAGATGCGGTTAAAGATCGCGCTTGACCACGTGACCAATTGAGCCGCGCACGCAGTAAGCGTTCTCCACTTGGCGCTTACTTCGTGCGCGGCTTATTATCTTCCGAATGCAGGAGACGCAACGACCGGTCCTCGCTTTTCATCTGATCCTGACGTGCTACGGTTTTTGGCTACCCAATGACCCGCGCGGATCGGGATCGACCGAGGTTTGGTCCGACACTCTAAAGCCGTTTGGTCCCGCAACGTATGTAGACTCATCTCGATCAGTTGCACGAAAGCCCCACGACAACCGATTGCGTCTACTGGCAAAGTCGTCACTTCAGTATCCGCAGGTCAGGCTCACGGGTGCTCAGGCGCGCGTCGCTGCGATCGGGATGGCGAACTACCTGAAGAACAGGCAGATCGTCTGTCACGCATTTGCGATTATGCCCGAACATGTCCACACGGTGCTGATGCAGATGCACCGGGACATCAGCCGGGTTGCCTCAGAGTTGAAGGCGGCAGCGACGAAGGAATTGTCGGTTCGTCGTATGCATCCGAACGAAACGCACCGGGATGCGGACGGAAAGGTTCCCTCGATGTGGGCGCGGGGTGAACGACACGTCTACTTGTTCACCGAAGACGACATACGACGTCGCATCAAGTATGTGCAGGACAACCCGACGTTCGCCAGACTTCCCCGGCAAAGCTGGACGTTTGTCGAGCCGTTCATCGAGCATTGACGGCTTGCGCGTATCAGTTTGAAATGGCAGTCAGTTCTTCACCGCCATCGGCACCGCTGAGCCGTCGGGGCGACGCCACTGGGTGACAAACTCCTGATCGTAGGTCCATACCCGACATTTCGGCAGTTTCGAGCAAAGCAGCACCAGATGCGCATCGGCAAAATCCGGGCGGTGCGACGCGTACTTTTGCATCCACTTCAAAACATCCTGCGCCGTCACGAATTGTTCGGATTCGACGTGCTTGATGTTCAGCCCCAACAGCAAGGTCTCCAGCGCGACATACTCTCGGGCGGAACACAGGAAACTGCAGACTTCTGATAGCACAAACGCGGTGATGCCGAAGTCCGTGTCTCGGATGCCGGTGATGTCGCGTTGGGTTCGCTGTCGTTCACGGGCATCGCGGTGAAGCAGGTTCAAAATGACATTCGTGTCGATCAGCGTCATCCGAATGGTTCTCCCAGTCGCTTTGCCAGGCGCAACCGGAGGTAGGCCGACGCCTGCTGTCGGATCGCGGGGTCCACGCCCAGGCGGATGTATTCTGGCACGGGTTCGCCGGATTGAGACGCGTCAATCTTTTCAAGCAGCGATCGGATGGCAGTCTTTGTGATGCGTTGAGGTGCCAAGCGGGGTTGTGATGCCCGTTCCCGCAGTGCGCTGCGAACGATCTCTGAGACGTTTTCCCCATTGCTTTTCAGTTGCCGCACTGCCGCGGCATCGGTGGGGGTGAGTCGGATGTTCAACGTCTTCATGGGTCAAATTGTAAATACACGCTGTATATACGTCAAGCAGCTCCTCCCGCCCCGTCACACCCCCGGCCGAGAGTCGCTCAGCATGTAGCCGCGACCCACCACGGTGTGGATATACGGCTTATCAAACGGTTTATCGATCTTGTTTCGCAGTCGGCCAATAAAAACGTCGACGACGTTGCTCTCGGGCGCGGAATTGGCCTTCCAGATCGCGTCGACCAGTTCGGTTCGGCTGATCAATCGGTGCGGGTGCCGCATCAGAAACTCGAGAATCGCCATTTCCCGGCTGGTAAGAACGAACCGGTGCGTGTCGCGTTTGACGACCAGGGATCGCAGATCAAACTGTAGATCGCCGACCTGCAGACGGCTGCTTTCGCTCGGCCGACAACGTCGGATCAGCGATCGCACATGCGCCAGAACCAGTTCCGACGATGCCGGCCAAGCGAGGATCTCATCGACGCCGACGTCCAGCGCCGCGATTTTGTCCGCTTCACTCACGCCGTTCATCAACAACATCACCGGCCAATCGATGTCTTCCTGCCGAAACCGTTGTGCCAGTTCGATACCCGATCCATCGGCCAGATGATGATCCGCGATGACCACCGAAAACTGCTCTTTCCCGCAAATCGCCAGTGCATCCTGCAGGCCGGTGCTCTGTTGTAACGTCAGTCGATCAGCGCGTAGCGCCGCACCGAGTTGGGTTTGGATCTCTGTATTTGAAGCGACAAGTAGTGCTTTCATGTTGCCTTCCTTTCGTGCTGCCTAATGTAAGGCGAGCCCAGATGAAGGCAGGATGAAAACGCGGTGACGCTGAAATTACATTTTGCAGTGGGGCGGTGGGCAGTGGAAGGAGAGTATGTTTCTTCCGTATTCAACTGCTCACTGCCCACCGCCGACTGCCCACTAATTTACCGGATCAGCCCCGCTCGGTGGGCACCCAACCGACTTTCGGATTCGGGCAGCCTTCGGGCACCTTCCCGCCATCGACCGGGGCGGCCCATCGGACGGCGTTGGTGATCACGCGAAGCACATTC
>JBGSMH010000046.1:0-10353 GCA_041740275.1 Phycisphaerae bacterium | reverse complement strand
AAAGACTTTGAGCGATTCACTGAGTGCGGTGCTGTTAAGTGTGAAACGGGCGTGGTCTTCCAGGACGCGCAATGCTTCTCGACAGCGGTTGCAGTTGGCGTCGCAGATTCGCAGAATATTGGATTGCACAGGAAGGATGATAATGGAAATCGGAGAAGCGCGTAAACGGGCGTACCGCGATGGATTCACGTCGGCTCAGGAACAGGCCGAAAAACCGTGGACGCCCAAACAGGGCCTGCCCATCAACAAGATCACCGTCGCCGACAGCACCAAGCTGCTGAATGATCTGCCAGAGGCATGGGTCGACCTGGTCTTTGCCGATCCGCCATTCAATATCGGGTATCTGTATCACAATTACGACGACAAGAAGAGCGTCGATGAGTATGTCGATTGGTCCGAGCAATGGATGCGGGCGGTGTATCGTGCGCTAAAACCCACGGGCAGCTTCTACCTGGCGATCGGGGATGAGTTCGCAGCGGATCTAGCGGTGGTGGCGCGACGCAAGATCGGCTTCAACATGCGCAACTGGATCATATGGCATTACACGTTCGGGCAGCAGACCAAGAAGAAGTTCGCCAAGAGTCACACGCATATTCTGTACTTCAGCAAGCAGGAGCCCGATCCAGGGCTGGGCAACATCACCTTCAACGCCGACGCGGTCCGCGTCGCCAGTGCACGCCAGACCGTCTACAAGGACACCCGCGCCAACAGCAAGGGAAAATTGCCGGATGACACCTGGTTTTTGCGGCCGCAGGAGACCGCGCCGCACGCGTATTTTGAGCCCGATTGCGACACCTGGTACATCAGCCGATTGTGTGGGACTTTTAACGAGCGCGAGGGTTGGCACGGGTGTCAGATGCCGATGGCGGTGCTTGACCGCATCATCGCCGCCAGCAGCAACGAAGGCGACATCGTTCTCGATCCGTTCAATGGCAGCGGGACCACCTGCGTCAGTGCCGCGCTGCAAGGCCGCCGATTCGTCGGGATCGATCAGAGCGAAGAATACGTCGCCTACGCCCGGCGTCGCATCGAGCACGCACTGGAAGTGGCCGACGGTAAGGCGTCGCATGTGACCGACAAGAATCGAGACAGTCGCGTGCAAACCCAGACCGACGCCTTTGGCCGCCAACGCACGCCCCGTCGCAAAGCCGCGATCAAACCGGCGGGTTCGTCGGATTTGTTTTAATACTTTTTTATCGCGATCAGATCATGCTCGCATTCCCGATCGATTGTGAAACGTGCTGCCCGGCATTGTCTCGATCGGACCAGCGATTTTCAGGCACACGGCAATAAGCAAGATTGCTGTGAAGGCCACGAGTGTGGAAATCCACAATACGGTTCGCAGTGATGAGTTCCCATCCGATTCGGTCATCTTAACCAAAGCATCGTTAGCACTCGGACGATCCTGCCAGTTCGGTCGGTACGCGGCAGAGGGTTCGGGGAAGTCATTGGTCTCATCGGAGTCCTTTAGCCGTCTGTGGCGATCAAACGCCAGCCCGTTGTAGCCGCGATCTGACAGCAAATTCATAGCCGACCGGGAGTACGCGGCATTGTCTGAAATCGCCAATTCAAGAACGATATCCACCGGTAAAGCCTCACTGTTCCGGTGTTCGCTGTTCTTGATCAGATTGAGTATGAGGGATTTCTGTTCAGGCTTTCCTGCCTGCAACAGGTGGGTGGCTTTCGTCCACCCAATCTGCTCGAACGGGATCGCGCCAGCAAGATTCTCGATATCTTTCGGCGAGGCGGATTCCGTCAAGTCGTTAGCCAGCGTGGACAGCGCTTCGCGGGTCGCGTCACTGAGATGGCGCATTCTGCGTTGGGCGACGTCGCGGACCTTCAAGTCTGGGTGCGATCGGGCAAGTTGCAGTAGCTGAGTGTTTATCTTCGCATCTTTGTTGGCCGCCAATTTCGGTGGCACGAGATTGATGCCGGTCGCCACACTTTTCGGCTCATCGCTGGCGAGCAGTCTCTCAAATGGGGTTGGATCATTGATCATCGCAAAGTACTGCGAAGCGAGCGCACGCACGTCGTCAAAATCGTAAATCAGAAGTTTCTCGAATGCCTCAGCCATCTTTTCGTGTCGCCGATCCTTCGAGATCTGCATCATGAGCGACATCCTAAATGACCGTGCGTGATTTCGCGCGGTCTGGTTCTGAAAGCCCTCAGGCGGACCGGTCGCCGCAAAATCGGACACGGGACGGATCACGCTCGGTCATTTAGCCCGCAGTGAGTTGCCTTGCAGGTCAGAAATCGAGGCCGCAAACTCATCCAAAAAACGGTCTTCAAGTTCAAATTCTGTCAGTGAACGAATCAGAGCCACTCGTTGGGGCGCTTTGGCGCTTGTGAGCACTCGCCCCATCACTGGCACCGACGCCGCATAGGCGACTCGAATCGCCTCCGCGCCGTCCGCATCACGCTTCTTTATGACTCGAAATCGCTCAGGCGACAAACTCTCCATGATGCGCGCAACGGCCTTTTCATCACCCGTCCGTAACCAACTCGCGACCACCACAGGCCCCCCGGTTCGCTCAAACATAAAGCTTAAGGCAACGGATGCTTGCGAGTCCGATGGTCCTACGACTGCCGCCTTTAGTTGATCGTCGGACATGTCCCGATTTACGCGCGTTTGCGCCTCGGCCGGTGCTGCGTTGAACACCACGATAATCAATGCAAGACAAGCCATGCCTCGACGCACTAAAACGCTAAATAGGACGAGCAGCAGCAGTGCGCAAGGGATCGCGGTGTGTTGGAGCCGCGAGGTTGAGGTCGTTGCGTCGGTCAGGAGCGCGATCAAGTGAGCGATAGAAACCAAACCTACCAGTCCGCATACCGTCCAGAAAATTGCGGTCGTGCCGGGTCGTTGCATTGCTTTTGCGACTGCCCGAGAAAAGCGGCCTCTCCGCAAATCCGGCTCACCCCGCCAATGGAAGTAGTCCTTCACCGTCCCGGAAAATGCGACCAGCGCAAGAGCGGCAAATATGATCGCGTTCAACACAACCGTAACCACGCCTGAAATTAGCAGCCCTTTGCGAAGCTCGGCGGGCGCGCCAATGTCAGAAAAGGAGGTGAGCATAAAGGCCGCAAGCAACACCATTGATGCGACTGTCGCCGCCCTAAACCAGATGTATCCAATCAGGACAAGACGCGCCACTCGCCAATTCAATAGTAGGATGATCATTGAGACAAACGTCAACAACAGTGTCAGCATCGCCACCCCCTGCTCAACGACTGCCGCTTTCCAGAGCCACGGTGGGAAAATGACGCGTTTACTCTCCAATTGATTCCACCGGGTTTGGGACTCGGTAAGGCCCGTCGTCGGGTCAACCCCCTCGGTAGACGAGATGATCTGCCCGTTATTGAAAGCATAAATATCGCGGTGTCTGGTCGCTTCGCGGAACCGGATCTGCAAACATTGTGGATGCGCCTTGATCAACTGAAGCTGCGGCGGATTGGCCGCCGTGTTCTGCGTTCTGGGCTGGCGATTGGGGTCAAACTTAAGCGTGGTGTCGAATAGCATAGATGCCTGAATGCGATTCATGACGCGATTTGTTGACTCATCAAACACTGCGACCATGTCTCGCACCACTGCCATCGGATAACGTGGCGCGCCATTGGCAGGGGTAAAGATGAACCCGGTGAGTACATGCGCCGGTCCTGCTTTGGGACGCCAGGTCGCATCTCTCGTTCCGATCTGCGCCGTTCCGCTTGCGGTGATAATCGTGAGAGTGCGGACCGCCGGATCAGCAGACTGGCTCTGACGGATGGTGCACGGGGCGGACTTCACCATCTGCGCCGATCCGTTGGGCGGTACCATGAGCAGTTCGCCGCCAATTTCAACGAGCATCAATTCCAAAGTGAGTTGTAGATCGAGATTAAGTTTGCTCGCGGCGGCAACCCGCTCGATAAATGCGAGTCGACCTGCACGCTTTAGCCCCCTGGGGCTCACGGGATCGCCGTCGTACGGCTCAATATTGGGCGTTGGCAGGACTGCAGGCGCCACGGTGAGTTGCGCCGGTGCAGCATTTTTCAGGGCGCTAATGCTCCTCACCGTCGTTGGCCACTCCAGCACGATGCTGAAGACGCCAAACAGGCCGATGCCAATCATCACCCACGCCAGAATCGCGATTCGTATTGGACGCCCAGGTAATTTCGGCACGCTCGGGCCAGCGTATGCCATCGGAATTGGGCATGGACGCGGCGTGTTTGGTTCCATCATGCGATTTTTCCCCTTACGAATATGTCGGAGTGCTATTTCATCCCCGCCACGGCTTGTTCGTAGACGTTGACGCAAGCCCGGGCGCTGTCGGTCCAGCTCATCTTCTTGACCTCGAACCCGCCTTGCTCGCGAAGCGTCCGCGCCAGGGGCGGGTGACGCAGGACGGCGATGATCTTGTTGGCCATCTCATTGATGTCCCAGAAATCGACCTTCAGCGCGTGATTGATCACCTCGCTGACGCCCGATTGCTTGCTGATCAACACCGGCACGTCATTGGCGATCGCCTCCAGCGGTGCGATGCCGAACGGCTCGCTGACACTGGGCATGACGTACAGGTCGGCCATCTTGAAGACGCGCTCGACATCCTGCCCGCGCAGGAAGCCGGTGAACAGCACCTTGTGCCCGATGCCCATTCCGGCGGCGAGTTCGATGGTTCGGCGGATCATGTCGCCTGAACCGGCCATCACGAACTTCACGTTCTCCATCACCTCCAGCACCTTTTTGGCGGCGGCGAGGAAATACTCCGGACCCTTCTGCATCGTGATCCGACCTAGGAACAACACGATCTTTTCGTCGCGCTTGATCGAATACTTTTCCGGGTCGAACTGTCCGTTGCCGTTCATTTCGACGGCGTTATAGACGACGTCGATCTTGGCAGGATCGACCCCATAGTGATGTGCGACCGCGGTTCGGGTGAAATGCGAGACGGCGATGACTTTCATTGCCCCGTGTACGCCGCGACGCTCGATGTCGTAGATGCGCTGATCGACGTGGACGCCGGAGCGATCGAACTCGGTGGAGTGAACATGCGCCACCAGCGGTTTCCCGCTCATCGCCGCCACTGCAAGCCCGGCGGGATAGGTCATCCAGTCGTGGGCGTGGACGACGTCAAATTGTTCGGTGCGGGCGATTTCAGTTGCCAGTGCGGCATAGCGTTGGACTTCGGCAAACATGTCCCCGCCGTAATCGGTGCCGGTGGTGGAGGATTCGCCGGCTTTGGGACTTGGGGCGGCGACCTGTCCGGTGGCGTCTTTGGTCGCGCTGGCCGATAGCTCGCGGGCGGTGGTCTTGGCTTCGACGACTTCCTGATATTCCTGGGCCGTCTGGTACGGGTTTAGTGCCGCGTTGACGGTGCGGAAGGTGACGTTTTCAAACTCATCCATCCGAAACTCGGTCTTGGGCATCGCCAGGACAGAATCTTCGCGTGGGCTGACCAGTTTGACATGCGTGCTGAACGGGCTGGTAACCGGTCGGGGCAGGACGAACATGACGTCCGTACCGATGGCGCTCATGGCTTTGGTCAGTCCATAGCAGGCGGTCCCAAGACCACCACTGATGAACGGGGGAAACTCCCATCCAAGCATCAACACGCGCATAGCCACACCTGATTCCGATTTGAACGCCAAACGATCGTCCGCAAGACATCAATCTTGCGCGGGCAAGTCAGACTGTCAATACAACCGGCACTGCTTATCTGTTTAATTGTCTGCAAAGCCGATTTGCCGAGAAATTAAGCACTCGGCAACGCCGGAAGCAGGCGAATCAAACGGATGCAAATCTGATACCGCCAACAAGCGATTGACTGCTATCGCCAGAAGAAATTTGTACGACGCCAGATTTTACGGTCGGACACGAAATGCACGATCGGGAAAAATCGGATTAAGGGTGGTGCATTTTGTCGCAGGCGCGACTTTCCAGACCCCGAATCACAAACTTCGAATCAGTCCCACCAATTCCTCGACTATTTTCGGACCAATCCCCGGTCGCGGTTTGCGGCTGGGAACCAGCGCGCCAGTGGGGGAAACCAGCATCTCCTCCTCGGGCGTTCGCGCCGGTCCGTGCGCCAGTTCGTAGCTCCCTTGCTCCGCCGCCAAGGCGGTGGGGATGTAGTAGGGATCAGAACCGTTGTAGCCGATCAGGATCAGTTGCTTGCCCGGGAGGGCTTGACGAAGTTGACGGCCGTAGTCGATGAAGATTTCACCGGGGAGGGAGACCAGTGCGATATCGCCTAACATCAGTGCGCCCAGCACCAGGATCCGGCGGGTCTGCGGTTGCTCGTCGCCGACCGATTGAAAGGCGTGCGGGATGGTCGTCGGACGTTGGTAATGGAGCGGGCCTTTGATTGCCGGGACCAGCGCATCGGCAAAACGTCCGCCGAGCATTGCGGCACGGTCCTGGAACCACGCCACCGCTTCGGCCTCGCCTTCGACGGGCATGGGATGGGCGGTGTGCATGTCCACATCGCCACTGACGCCGCTGGCGTATAGCGCGGTCAGGCCGGGAACGCGCGATTCGACCGCCCGACGCGCCGCGGCGGCGACTTCGCCACTAAACCACGGCAACTCATACAGGTGAATATGCGAGTCGTAACTGCTCAGCACCGCAAATGGCAATTCAGTCCCAACCTCCCGGATACAGACCGCGCCGATCCGGTCCGGAGACGCCCCAGCCGTACCGACATATTTCTGCCCCGGCGGGACGACCGGACCGGAACCCCACTGATTGACGCAAATGCCGCTCGATAGCCGCATCCGTCGATTCAGACCCAACGGCTGTGTGACCAGCGCTTCAAGTGACGCGATTTCCGATGCCCGCAATTTGGCAAACGCCTCCAGAGCGGTCGCGACCATCACGTCGATGACCTTCTGCGTCCACGCCGCCACTGCTTCGGCGCAGCGGCGGTCGCCTGATTCTCCCGGTTCGGGCATCTGGGCGCGAAGTGCCGGGCCGGGCAATTCGGGATTGCTGCAATGATTGTGGGTCGCGCCCATGAGGATGCGGTCCGGGTTGCAGTGGGCTTTTTCGCTCAATTGCCGACGGACCTGACGGGCGCATTCCGGATCAATCACGCGGAGATCGCCGGTGATGACGCACGACCGCTGGCCATGGGTTTCAAATGCGAGGGCTTGGACTTCGAGCGGATCGAGCACGCCGCGCGTGGGCAGTAATCGCACCATGCCGGTGGGGGTGAGCCACTGGGCGTTGTCCGGGGAGATGTCCCCGCGTGCGACGCCGGCCAGGAAAGGGCTGCTGTTCATCGGGACACCTCATGTTGTCGGCCTGTAACTGCCAGCCACTTGCTCGCCGACAGACGCACGCGCGGGGCGGGATTGGCTTGCTGCAACGATTCAATCCGCTTGCGAAGTTCGGGATCATCCGGACACGCCTCGGCGGCACACTGGCGGACATACGCATCGGCATCGTCCAGTGCGGTAGCGATCACGTCCGCGTGATTTCCTCCGGGAAGTAGTCCGAGCGATTCGATCGCGACAGCGCGGTCGAACGAATCGCTCGCACTCGCGGCGATCCTGGCGATGCCGGTCGACCGCTTTTCACGCTCATCTTCAAACGCCATCGCCAGCGCCAAGGAGGCTTTGATCGCGACAAAATCGGTTTGATCGCTCAACAGCAAGTTGCTGATAATCTGACGATTGGCATCCGATGCGTCGGCCTCCAGCAGACTCAGCGCCGCCCGGCCGCGGACGTAGCGACTGGGATGGGTCAATAGATCCACCAGCTTGGCTTGCGCGTCTTTTGTGCCGATCAAACCGAGGGTTTCTGCGGTCATGGTCAACAGCCCGGGCTCGCTGAACCGCTTGCTGAGGGCAACCGTGTTATAGAGTGCACTGACAGTGATTTGTTTGGCGAGTTTCTGAAGACCGGCGACCGGTTCGGCTTGATCCGATCCGCGTGCCATTCGCAGAATCGTCGGGCCGTACCAGCAGAGGACGACATCGCTATTTTTGTCGAGTAAGTCCTGCAAAAAGGGGACGCCCGAATCATCACCAAAGGTGCTCAATCCGATCGCCACTGATGTCACCACGGCACGGCGGGCGTACCAGTACCAGTCATCAGGGACATTGGGATTCTTGAGAAGTGATTGCAGGATCGGGATCGCCGCCGGATCGGCGATTTGCCAGAGTGCGTAGACCCCGGCGACCTTGGTGTAATGTTGCTCGTTTTGCAGATATTCGGTCAGCGATGCGACAGCGTGGGATCGTTTGATTTCGCCAAGCAACCGCGCCGCATCGGCGCGGATGATCGGGTCGCCATCTTGAAGTTGATCGACGATAAACTGAAACGCCGCATCGGCGGTCATGAGCGGACTCCTTCGCACGGAAAACGTTATTGTGAGGCTTAAATCGATGTGGATCAAGCTCTACTTCGAGCAGCCTGACCTGCAAAGAACCGGCTTAAAAGAAATGATGGCAGAACTTATACCCGGCGGGGGCGTCAAAAAGGTAGACTTGATAGAGGAGCATGGCAATGAAAAAGTCTTCATGGGCTGGGATGGTGATTGTGGGGACGATGGCAGCGGTACTGGCAGCGATATTGGGCGGGAGGTTGGTACGGTCCGCGCCGGCTGAGACGGGGAAGCCGCAGACCATCGCGGAGCAGGCAGCGACGCGGCCGGCGCCGGACTTGGCGGCTTTGGCTCGGCGAGCGGAACCTGCCATGATGGGTGAAGTTGCCATGGAGTCGTTCTGGGCTATTCTCAAGTTGCGCAGTGGGGGGGATAAGAAGGCGGTGCCTGTGCTGACGGAGATCTTGGTCAGCAATGCGGGCACGGGACGGATTCATGGTTATGCGGCGGCGCAGGCGCTGTTTTGCATTGGGGGGAAGGAGGCGGAGGGGGCGCTGGACAAGCATCTGTTGGAGCTTGGCGAGTACAACGAGCAGTTGGCCGGCATGTACGTGGACCATTGGGATATGGCGGAGCCCAAGCGGAGTGAGTTCATCGAGGCGTACCTGCTGAAGAGCATTGGGCGGGAGATCGAGTTGGCGGCTGAAACCAAGGGCGGAAATTTCGGGGCGATGGGATTTAAGGTGACGGTCAAGAACGTTTCTGCGGAGCCGGTGGAGTTTTTGGACCCTCTGAGTTGGCGGCTGTATGTGCGTGCGAAGGATGGGCGGTTTTTGGTTCGGCGTGCGATAGGGATGAAGGAGTCTAAGTTGGAATTCAAACGGGAAGCCAACTGGGTGGCACTGAGCGCAGGGGAGACGCGCACGGTGACGGAAAGCGCGACGGTCAAGTCTGCGGAAGCGGTCCGGAAAGTGGACCCAAGACTTCCCAAAGAGGTCCAGTTGGTTTTGCAGACGGACGTGGGGATGTTTTACGTGGACAAGCCCGGCGATTACGAGGCCATTATTGTGATCGAGCAGACGCCGGTGAAGGGGTGGGCGGCGAAGGCGAAGCCGCAGCATCCCTGGGTGGGGCGGGCCGTATCGAAGCCGGTTGCGATTCGGTTGATGCCTCCGATTGGGTCTTCGGACAGGTAGCTACTCTGTTACAGACTCGGTGTCTGCAACGTCAATTCATTCGGAGAATACCATGAAACACGGTCCCCTCCTTATGGTGGTCGCGAGCCTTTTGTGCTTCGTCTCGACAGCACACGCAGTGGTCATCGGTTACTTTCCTGGGCTGGACAAGCTGATCGAACAGGCCGATGCAATCGTCATCTTGCGGATCGACGCGAATAAGGTTGAGTTTCCGAATTCGAATCTACTCTCAACCCATGACTGCTACATCTATCAGACGCTCAAGGGGGATATCCCCGCCAACAAACGCATCACGCTGCGGCTGATGGATACGAGGACGGAGCCTCAGACACCGTTCGGACACGGGTCAACGCACTTGATGTTCCTCATGAAGACCAAGGACGAACCGACGGCGTATCGAACGTTGTCCGTCCAGGGGGCGAATGTCAGGCTGTCCGACTTGGGACATGAGAAAACGCCCAAGGGTGAAACGGTCAAGGAACGCGTTCTCACGCTGATCAAGAGTGCGATCGAATATCGAAAAAAAGAACACGAGGAAGAACAGGCGTTTCTTGACGGCCTGATGGAAGAGCAGCCGGAGCCTGCAGATTTGACGGAACGTTCAAAGAAGAAGTGATCGACGTGTTCGTGAATCTTTGTCGCGTCCCTTCACGCGTTTGTGAGCGTTGAGTATTCTCGTGGCCGAAACGAGGTCTGAGACGCTTTATGTGGAAATTATGCCCGATCTTGCCCCGCCGATTTATGTGCGATTGGATGGGTCGCCTCGCATGAGCGCGATGCAGCGGCTGCTGGCGCTGGCAATCGCGGCGGGGGCGCTGAACGTCCTGCTTATCGCCGCCTATCTGCACCCCGAC
>JBGSMH010000045.1:0-6954 GCA_041740275.1 Phycisphaerae bacterium | reverse complement strand
TCGGGCTGTTGGTTTGGGCACTATTACGCTTGACATGATTCTGACAAAGGTTACGGTTACGTTTCGCTTCAATATGAAAAATCCCGACTGCGGGAAGCGGCGAGTTTTTACTGACTTTTTCAGGACGCGACGATATGTCCGAACAAGCCCCTCCGGTTTCTGTCATCGACGAGAAGAACATCCGGATCGTAGAGTTTACGAATAACAAGATCCTCGATGAGGCGAACATCGCCGAGATCGGGGCCACCCTCAACACGCTGATCGACGAGGTCGATCAACCCAAGTTGATGTTGGACTTCACCAGCGTGGATCACCTTTCGTCGGCGGCGCTGGGGATGCTCATCAACGCCAACAACCGCATCAAGCAGCGGAACGGGCAACTGCGGCTATCCAATATCAAACCTCAGATATTCGAAGTCTTCCGCATCACCAAGCTCGATCGACTGTTCCGGATCTATCCCACCCGCGCCGAGGCGCTGGCCAGTTTTGAGCTTTAGCGAGCTTTTTATCGTACGGTTCAAGTTGGACAAGCGGAATGGCAATTTCAGCCTCCAGCCGATCATCCTCGCCTGACCCGCGCCGGCAATTGCCGGTCATCACGGAGACGCGGTACGGTACCAGCATGAAGTTTGTCATCAACTCTGACTACACCAAAGGCCGGGAAGTGCAGACCCGCATTTTGGATGAGGTCGGCAAGTTTAAGTACAACTCCGACTCGATTTTTGCGATCAAACTTTCGCTGGAAGAGGCGTTCGTCAACGCGATCAAACACGGCAATCGCCTGGACCCCAAAAAGCACGTCTTTATCGAAGCCCTGGTCGGCCCTTCGCAAACTGAGATCATCATTGAGGATGAAGGCCCGGGTTTTGAGCGCGTCGCCGTCCCCGACCCGACCGCCGACGAGAACCTGGAAAAGTGTTCGGGTCGCGGCATTTTGCTGATCGAAGCCTACATGACCACCGCCAACTGGACCCAGAACGGCCGCCGATTGCACATGGTCAAACGCAACGACTGAGCTGCCCGAAAATCAGACCGAAGAATCTTCGCGGGCATGCATGTTTGGGTAAGTCCAAGTCTTCAACTCCAAACTCCAAACGTCAAACCTTCCCGACTGCCTACTGCCCACCGCCGACTGCCCACTTTTTTCGTTTGTTGCATTTGTTGCATCCGTTTTGACCCATACGAAAAACGTAACTGCTGGCCGTCGCTAGACTTACCCTTTCCGACCCCTCTCAAGTGTTGCGCGCCAGCGTGCAACTGTTGCATTTCCTACCTTTCCGGCCGGGGTTCGGGGTTATTCCCTCTCCGGGGCTCAATGGAAACCAAAGTAGGGCGGGGATGGTAATCCCGCCATTTCCTCACGGTTGACTATATCCCCGAAAACCTCAAAAGTCGGCGGGAAAACAGGCAAAATCGCATATTTCTGACCCCCACTGACACCCCGTTGTCACCACCCCGCGCGGCGGTCCAAGCTTTGCTGGGACCGTATCATTGGCACCGATGCGTCAAGCGTTGCTCAACAAACCACTGGACGATTTATACCGAAGACACCAATACCCGGCTATGCGGTTCCATACTATTTCGCGTCGTCGTCTTGCTTCCTGCTCAGGACGATATCGACCGATGCAACCTCACTGAGTCTCGTGACATGCCCGTCAACAGTTGGCAGCATCAGAGACTCCAAGTCGCGAATTGAAAACTTGTCATGCTTCTTCAAAAATGCACTCACGCTCTGACCAATCAAATTTGTGGCGACGCCGGCTTTCAAAGCCTTTTCACGGTCAAGCTGAATATCTATCCGGCACAAGTAGGTAGGGTCCTTGGGTTCGTCACTTCGCACTGAACCAACAGCGATCCAAAGAAATGCTGTGCAGAGAAAAACTGAAGCGACAGATCGAGAATAAGTTCTAAGCAGGGAACGCATGTTTGATACCTCCATGTTGACTAATGGCAACGGTCACTTCATGCTCCCCGCCGCATCGTACGCGGTGGCCGACCACGACGGGCCGGAGAGGCTGGTGATTTCGTTGGCCCGGTTCGGGCGATGGTTGATCCGGCAACCCATGCCGCCATCGTCGCGACGCATGGCGGGTGCGTCAAATGAATTCGTCGTCGGTGGGTCGTTGTCCGGAGACTTTCAATCGAAAACTGTTGTGGTACAACCCATTTGACCGATGCGCTTTGGATGAGCGGATGGGTCACATATTTCTTTCGGCCGCGGCAGGGTGGGCAAATTGGGATGGGCATGGACGCCATGAAACTGATCGGACTTTTATCTCTCCTTATCATTGCGACCCTGGTGATGGTGTTTTCGGGTTGCGGCCCGCGAACGCCGGAACGCCCAAGCGGCGACGCGCCGATCGTGCGCGTCAGGGTCGCTTCATCTTTGCAGCAAGCCAAGGTGCGACTGGATCAACCCCCCACATTGCACACGGATAACGGCACGACCCAGCGGCGACTCGGGGCCGATCCGGGGCAGACCGTGGTCGTGCAACTGGTCGGGGGTGCATGGATGATCAACGGTGCCAAGGCCGGTACGGGCGTGATGGAGATGTTCCCGTCGGTCGATGGGTCGCTGGCGTTGGAAGGGGCGGCCTATCGCGGGTCGCTGCGATTTGTACCGGCGGAGAATGGCAAGTTTGATGTGGTGAATGTGGTCGATGTCGAGCGATATCTGCAAGGCGTGCTGGCGCGGGAGTTGTTCGCCGACTGGCATCCCGAGGCGTATCGCGCTCAAGCCGTGATTGCACGCACGTATGCGTTATACGAAGTGAAGACCGGCCCGACGGGTCGGCACTTTGATTTACATGCCGACGAACGCAGTCAAGTGTATGGCGGGATCAGTGCAGAGACCGACAAAGCCAATGCTGCGGTTGAAGCCACGCGCGGCGTGGTCGCGACGTGGGGACCGACCGGTCAGGAAAAGATCTTCAAAGCCTATTTCAGTAGTTGTTGCGGCGGGGTCAGTGCCAGTGCGGGCGATGCGTTCAAAGAGGCCGTCATCCCGCCTTTGGACGCAAAATACAACGGCAACACCTGCAGCATCAGCACCCGTTACAACTGGGGGCCGGTCGTCTTGCGGAAGGATGAGTTAACGCGTCGGATCAAGGCCTGGGGCACGCGGTCGGGCCATCCGGTGGGTCAGATGCGCGATCTGGCGACGATGGAGGTGGCAACGACCAACGCGTTTGGCCGGCCGAGGCGATTTGCCGTCACCGACACCGCCGGTCAGCAGTATGTGCTGTCATCCGAAGAGACGCGCTGGGCGATCAACACCGGCGGATCGGGCGTGACGGTATTCAGCGGTTTTTTCAAACCCATCGATGCCGGCGACAGCATTCAACTCGTCGAAGGCCACGGCTTCGGGCACGGCGTCGGCGCCTGTCAGTGGTGCATGCAGGCCCGGGCGATGGCGGGGGAGGGATTTGAGTCGATCGTCGTTAAGGCCTACCCGCAGAGCAAAGTGCTGCTGGCCTATTGATCTCAAACAGTTACCCGCATTGTGCGTCTGATAACTGTCGCGACGGCGTCGCTTTCACATCGGTTCGTTTCATATCGTACATCCTTCCTAGTCTAACCAACCGGGACAAAACGATGGCGATGCAGCGACCGACTCTCAATCCGACGGTGTTTGATGATCCCGATCGTCAACCCCTCCCGGCGATGCCGCGCGAGCCGTGGCGGGCGGGGAAATTGATCGCGCGGCTCTTCCGCGCCATCGCACAAGTGCTGGCGGCGTTCTGGCATCTGCTGTGGACGCCGATCGTTCCGCGTCGAATGCCGCGATCGACCGAGCAGCGATCGTTCCTCGCCCGGGCGGCGGCACCGCTGATCTTCCGGCTCATGTTTGCTTTCATCCTGGTCCTGGTCACTGTGGTACTCATCGTTCAATTGATCGCCCATCCGCTTTCGCCTGCGGTGGTCGGCCCGCCGATCTCGGGCGCGGTGTACGTCGATCGCGTGATGCTCAAGACCACCGACGGGCTGGGCATCGAAGCATTCCTGGCCCAGGCGATGGACGAAAACCAACTCCTCAAACACGGCGAAGTCGCGATCCGCGCCAAATGGCCGGCGGTGGTGCTGGTGCCCGATCAACGCGGCGACGGGCATGATCTGGACAAACTTATCCGATCGCTGCACGACAACAGTTATGTGGTGATGCTGGTCCGCCTGCGCGGCACAGGTCGCGAGGATGTGCCGCAGACATTGGGCATCACCGAGCGATTGGATGTGCAGGCGGCGGTGGGTTACTTGCGAAAACTGAGCTATGTCGATCAATCGCGCATCAGCGTTTTGGGCACTGGCACGGGCGCGACAGCGGCGATGCTGGCGCGTCGCGACGATGCGAATATCGAGCATGTGATCGCATACGACCCGGTCGAATCATTTGATCGCGTGCTGAGCGAAAATATCAACTCGCCGTGGCTGAAACCGGCGGTGCGGTGGGGGTTTGAAATCGCCCATCGTGTGGATGTAGAAGAAATCGATCGCGACCACCTGTTGCGACAGTTGAAGGAGGATGTTCTGCTGCTGGACAGCCATCCGGCGCGGCCGCCGCAACGGCAGATGATCGCACGATATCTTCAGGCCGGTGCGCAGCAGATATCCGAAGCGCGATGACCGTGCCGGGCAACCAGATTGATCACATGCGCCGGCTGATTGGGTCGATCAACCTGCCACACGATCGCCAGTTGCCGGTCGGCGGAGATGCCGACGATCGCCTGTCCGCAAACGCAAATCATCCGCAGCGATCGGTGCGGGCCGTGTAGCTCCAGAAGCGGCGCGCCCGCTACTGACACCAGATCCACCGGCCCGGTTTCACCCGCGAGCACCAACCCGCGCAACCCCTGAACCTCCATCAAATCCCCGGCGGTGAGCGATTGCGATCGCCTGAACCCGCCTCTGGACCCGATCAGGGTCGAACGTGGAAGCGGATCGCACGCCCCGTTGTCGCGAATCACCCAAACCACCTCACCCAGCGGCTGGATCGCGATGATTTGCCCGGTCGATTGATGGCATTCGACGATGCGATCGCCGTCAAGTCGCAGCACGCGTTCCCCGGCACTGAAGACCATCCGATCGTCAATCGCCACCAAATGCCGCGCCGGCGCACCGGCCAGCGGGATCGGATCGAGCGATTCTGCGGAACGAAGATCCCAACGCAGCAGGCCCAGTTCCGAATGAGCCGCCACCACCATGCCGGCCGGGTCGATCGCGACGGAATTGATCCCGCGCTCGGTGGGGGCGTGAATCGGATAGACGTTATCGTCGATCGCCACGCCCGACTGCCCGCCGAGCAGCAATCGACCCACCGGATCGACCTGCGCGGATCGAAGCGGCCCGATCTCATCAGGCACGGAGACCGCCTGCGTCTGGCCGCTGTCGGTTTCCAGCCGGATCAGATACCGCCCAGCGGCGATCATCGCGTCACGCGGTTCGGTCTGTCGGATTAACAGTTGCAGCAGTGTCGCCTGTTCATCGGCACGCAACGCTTCGACGCCGCTGATTGACTTGGCCCGTTCGACGATCGACGCGGCCCGCTCGACCTGCTCTGATCGCTCGCGTTCGATTCGCAACGCCGCCCGCTGGGTCTGTAACGCCGGGCAGATCAGAACTCCGTCGGCGGGCGGGACAAACTCCAATCCACGTGCAAAGCCGAACTCATTGGCGCGTTCGAGCACCAGTTGCAGGACCGTATTCTGCTGTTGCACCAATTGTTCGGCATCGTGTGCCTGGGCGAACGTTCGCACGCCGCTTTCCAGAAGCGGGATCAGTTGCTGTCGGATGATGTCGATGGTGACGGCGGGGTTGTCGCCGAGCAGTTGTTCCTTGAAGAGTTCGATATCGGCATCGCGATCGACTAGCCGCACCGACAGATGGGCGCGCAGGCTGGCCTCGTGGCCGTCACGGGAGACGACCGGGCCGACGGTGAGGGTCATCGGGAGCGGGTCGTGTCGGTAGATCGCGCCGGTGTCGGTCCGCCGCGCCAGTTCGTTGGGGGCCAGATTCATTGACGAGTAGTGTAACAGGTTCGCAGCCTGTCCATAGCGACGGGTCAATCGAACGATCGCAAATAGATCAGCACATCCTGTTGCAACAGGGCGTTCTTGATCGAAGAGACGTGATGAAAACCGTGGCGGGATAGAAACGCACGGGCGTTGACGCAGCGTTTTTGTTCAACCGCCAGCCAGATCCGACGCGGCTTTAGCCCGGCCGTGGTGAATAGGGCTTTGGCTTCGGCGTAAATCCGTCGCATCAGGACCGAACCGTGCCCTTGTCGCTGATGTTCGGGCACGATCGCGATGTCCAACACCTGCACGATTCCGTCGGTGCCCTCGGGAGCGTGCCAGCGGGCGTAGCCAATGGATTTGCCGGAGGGGTCGGTCAAAATCAGTTCCTGAACGAACGGCAAGATCGCCTGGTTCGTGATGGCGGGAACGACAGAAATCTGGGCAAGTGGGGCGTCGGGCATATTTCGATCGGGTGGTTCTTAAGATTTACGGCGTCGATTCGCCCCGCGCCGGCGGGCCAGGCGTTGTGGCGGGCGGTACGGAACGAAATGCAGACAACTCCGTCAGATAGCTCTTCACGGTCGCATCCGCACGCCGTAAGGTGATCTTCCCTGAGACAGACGCACGTTTGAGCGGATCATCGATCGCACCCTCGACTTGTGATATTGAGAGTGTGGTGTTGCGGATATCCAACTCCGCCTCATCCCCGTCGACGTCGGCATACGCCCAGCACGAGCCCGAATAAGTCAGTCGATCACGCGGCGAGGCGATGACGTGCCAGTCGATCATCGCATTGGTCGCCGATGGGTTGTCCAGCCGAACCCCGCCGGGCTTTTGCCAGAGCACGCGAATATGAATGACCTGTCGGACCGACTGCTGCGCCTGCGTCGGCAGGGGTTGGCCGACCGTCGATTTGCCCGCCCCGTCGGCCAGCAGGATCACG
>JBGSMH010000044.1:0-4860 GCA_041740275.1 Phycisphaerae bacterium | reverse complement strand
CGCGAGTTCAAGCGTCAGTTCGGGGAGTCGCCTTTGATGTATCGCAAGAAGAGCCGGAAATTCTGACGATCAAACGCGTCGATTTCGGGAACGAAGAAACCCCGATCGGCGAACCGATCGGGGTTTCCTTTGCTTGGATTGTAACGGGACGAAATCCCGTCCGCGAATTATCGAACTTACTTGAGTTCGACAGTCGCGCCTTGCTCGGTGAGGCTCTTCTGGAGCTTCTCGGCGTCGGCCTTGGGCAGGGCTTCTTTGACGACCTTGGGGGCCGCCTCGACCAAGTCCTTGGCTTCCTTCAGGCCCAGGCCAGTCGCCTCGCGGACGACCTTGATGACCTGGATCTTCTTCTCGCCAGCGGCCTTGAGGACGACGTCGAACGTGTCCTTGGGGGCTTCGGCTTCGGCCGCAGGAGCGGCAGCGCCGCCCCCCATCATGACCGCGCCACCGGCGGCGGGTTCGATGCCGTAGGCTTCCTTGAGATAATTCTTCAGTTCGACGGCCTGCTTGAGGGTCAAACCGCTGAGCTTGTCGCCCAGTTCCTTGATTTCCGCAGCAACTTCTGTGTCTGCCATGATACACCTTTTCCAACCCGTAACGCGGGTCAATCGTGTCGAATATGTCCCGTCCCAAGAGCACGCCTCACCATGAGACGTTTTAATCCTTTCGGAGCAGTCGGGACCGCCGGACGCAAACGGGTACGTTTTTCTACGCTGCCGCGGGCGCTTCGGCGCCACCGGCATCTTTTTGCTTCTCTTCGATCGCCGACAGGATGCCGCCAATCGAGCCGCCCGGGCCCTGGATCGCGCCCAGCAGGTTCCCACCGGCACCAAGAATCGCGCCCACGATCCCGGCGATCGCTTCTTCGCGCGTCGGGAATGTGCTGACGGTCTTGACACCATCATCGCCGGCATAGGCTTCGCCATCGAAGAAGATGCCGCGAAGTTCCAGCTTGTCGTCGGCCTTCTTCTCGTCCATCAAAAGACGGGCGATATCAGGCAGACCGGCTTTGCCGAAAATGACCGCGCTGGGACCATCCAGCAGGCTGTCAAAGCCCTTGATCTTGGTAGTCTCACTGGCGCGACGCGCCAGCGTGTTCTTTACCACCAACATCCTCAGGCCCTTGCCGTGCAGCTTGTTGCGAAGCCTGTTGTTCTTATTTCCGTCCATCCCACGCGGATTGATGACCGCAACGCCTTCGAGGTGGGCAAACTCTTTGCCGAGTTCCTTTTCGATCAGGTTCTTGATTTTCTTACTCATGATTCACTCCAGTACACAGTCGGCGAGTAAACAGTGGGCAGTTGTCGGGATTTATCACCCGCTGTCCACAAAACACTGCCTACTGAACAGCCAGGAAGACCGCAGGAGTCATCGACCCCTTCAATACGACGCGTTGAATGTAGGTGCCCTTTGCCGTTTGCGGCCTGAGCTTGCGGATCGTTTCGATCATCGCGGTGATGTTCTCGATCAACTTCTCGTTGCCGAAGCTCATCTTGCCGACGATCGTGTGGACGTTACCACCCGAATCGTTGCGGAACTCGGTCTTACCGGCGGCGTATTCGCGGACGGCAGTGCCGATGTCGGGCGTGACCGTACCGGCTTTGGGTGACGGCATCAGTCCCTTGGGACCCAGCACGCGACCCAGACGGCTGACAAATCGCATCTGATCGGGCGTCGCTACTGCGACGTCAAATTCGGTGAAATTATCCTTCTCGATTTCGGCAACCAGTTCCTGACCACCAGCCTTGATCGCACCGGCATTGAGTGCCGCCACTTTCAGGTGTTCGGGGCAGAACGCGATGACGCGCTTGGCTTTGCCGATGCCGTGCGGCAGCGTGACCGCCGAGCGAACCGACTGGTCCGCGTGCTTGGCGTCGATGCCGAGTTTGAAAATGACTTCGACCGTTTGGTCAAACTTGGTTGGGGCAAACTGCTTGAGACGGCTGACGGCTTCGTCAATCGGCAAGGCCTGCTCAGTCGCCTTCTCGGCCGACTTCTTATAACGCTTCGAACGACGGACAACTGCGATCGTTGCCATATCTTTCGCTCCTTGGCGGACACAGAAAAGCTCGTCCGCAAATAGCTCCCACTGTTGCAGGCCGTGGTGCGCCTTCTATTTTCTTTTTGTCGGCTCACAGGCGATTTCTCGACTGTCAAGCCTCCAAGTCAGCACTTACCGCTTTCTCAAACGCTTCCTGACCGGTTTTACCACATCGGTGATGAGGAAGACATCCAGAAAATGGTCTTCAAAATCATCTTCGGTCTTCGCTCCAGAAAACTTCGGAGCCACCACATGCAGCGAACGACCACCCGGATATAGCAGCGCCAAATCGCGCGAAACAACGTCCACTTCGTGCCCGTCACTCTTCAAGATCGTGAAGGGCTCGAAAGGATCCGAATCGAGGAAAGTTTTGATGCGTGAGGGGCTCATCGTTACTAGCCTTCAACCGTAATCCCCATCGATCGCGCTGTACCGGCGATCTGACGGGCGGCGGCGTCAAGCTCAAAGCTGTTCATGTCCTTGAACTTGCTTTCGGCCATCTTCTTGCACTGCTCGAAGGTGACCTTGCCGATCTTGTTCTTGTTCGGCTCGCCCGAGCCTTTGTCGGCCTTGACGGCTTCTTTCAGAAGCGCCGATGCCGGGCTGCTCTTGATTTCGAAGGTAAAGGTTCGGTCTTTGAACGTCGTGATGACGCAGCCGACGACCTTGCCCTTCAGTGCCGCAGTAGCTGCATTGAATTGCTGGATGAACTGACCGGGGTTCACGCCATACTGACCCAATGCCGGCCCGATCGGGGGTGCCGGCGTGGCGGTTCCGCCTGGGGCGTAGATCTTGAACTGGTTGACGATTTCTTTCTTAGCCATGACCGACTCGTTTCTATCGCGCCTCGCGCGTCCGTAACATTCGCTTCAACCCGCTCGAACCCGCGAGACACATACCCCGCAGGCGTCGCTTTCACGCCCTTGACCCATCCGTAAACGGACGAACCGGAACCGTGAGCAGTAAAAGGGCGACGATAGTAACAACCATCCCCCCTGCTGACAAGCCCACTGGCGACAATCCTATTGAGACAATTAGTTTAATGCCAAGCCAGCATCAAAATGCACGATTCGCCGAAAACTATCCATACCGTTCGTGAATCCGCATCGCAGATCGTTAAGATGGCCAAACTGATGACTTGGCATGCCCGGATGTTTCTTGCGTTTGTGATCGCCTGCCTCTGTGCGGTATGCGTTGCGGGGATCGACTGGGGTTTGCCGTCGCGGGCGGGCGCGGACCCGTACCTGTTTGCCAGCCATACCCGCTGGAGCGGGGAACAAATCGCATCGTTTGATGTCGATCGGAAGGATAATCAACGCGGTGCGGACGTCGATCGCGATCCGGTCGATGTGTCGCGCGGTGTATCGCCAGGGCCGGTGGTGCTCAATTCGTCGGATGCAGACCGCGCCCAGATCATCCGCCGGTACAGGCTCTTCAGCAGCCAACCGGACGAAATGATCACGTTCATGGCGCTCCAGCAGATGCAGCCAGGCGACATGAACTTTGACCCGCGCCTGTACCAGTACGGCGGGCTGTGGATCTATCCCGTCGGGGCAATGCTCAAATTGTCGTCGATCCTCGGGTGGATCGACCTGCGCTCCGACGCAGCGTTCTACTATGATCACCCCGATGCGTTCGGACGCTTCTATATCGTCGCCCGCGCCTACACGTTGATGTGGTACGCGATCCTGCTTTGGGCGGTTGCGGTGCTGACCAAACGACTCACCGGCGACGACATCACCGCCATCGCGGCGGCGGCGTTGGTCGGGGTATGCCCGGTTGTCTTTGCGATGGCGCACGAAGCCAAACCCCATTTGCCCGGCACCGCGTTGATGCTCCTCACCTGCCTTGCGGGCATTCGCTACCTCGATCAAGGCCGCCGCCGCGACGCGATCGTGGCGGGTGTCGTTGCAGGCTTGTCGATCGGCATGGTCCTGAGCAGCGCGATCATCGGCGTGGTGCTGATCGCAATGGTTTTGCTCAGACGCATCCCGTGGACCGATCGGGCGATCACGCTATCTCTGGCAATCTTCGCCTGTGCGATCAGCTACGCGCTGACCAACCCGTATGTGCCGATTAACCTCATTTTCGATCGGGCCGCGTTGGTCTCGAACCTGGCCAATACGCGGGCGATGTACGGCAACGGCACGGTGATCGACGGACTGGTCAACGGTTCTATACGGCTGATGCAGGCAGCGTCGATTCCCGTCCTTATCCTGACCGCCGCGTCGCTTGTCGGATTTGCAGTCAAACGAAAACGCCCGTCTGGTCAGGCGCTGGTCGTGATCGTCCCCGCCGCGATCGTATTGATCCAGTTTTTCGTATTGGCGGACAACAAACCCGCGGAATATGCGCGATTTTCGCTTTTTGCCGTTGTCGGACTCGCGATCGCGTCGGCGTGGGGGGTGTCGCTCGTGCCGCGGGAATCGATTCGCGGGTCGCTGGTGGGGGTGACTATTCTGGTGGTTGGCTGGGTCGGGACGATGCCGTATGTCACGGCGTTTGCGCTCGATGCCCGTAACGCCGGGACACGATCGCTCCTGGCGATTGAGTTGGATGATCTGGCCAAATTCGGCAAGACGCTCAGCCTGCACGCCGAACCCGCGCCATACACGCTGGCACCGATTGATCTTTGGCGATGGCGCGTCTTGCTTGAACCAAAAAACACGCCGGTGCGAGGCGACGTCTTCGTCCGCCCGTACGACACCCCCGCCGACCTCGCGCCGCTACCGGCCGGGGCGAGCCGACGCCTCATCACCGCCGACGCCCGTCCCGCACCTATCACCTGGGCAAACAAGCCCTTTGAAATCCTCATTCGC
>JBGSMH010000043.1:0-9463 GCA_041740275.1 Phycisphaerae bacterium | reverse complement strand
CCGCAGCAGGTCCGCTGCGCGATCGGGATTCATCCCAATGAGTCCGGAAACTTCGACGTCGATGCGGTGAAGCGAATCGGCGACCTCGTGTCGCACCCGTCGGTTGTCGCGATCGGGGAGATGGGACTGGATTATTTCTGGAAAAAGGTCGAACCGGTGCGGCAACGCCGCGTGTTTGAGGCGCAATTGGCGCTCGCCATTGAGGTGGCAAAGCCGGTGGTGATTCATTCCCGGGAGGCGATCGAGCAGACCCTGGAAGTGCTACGCGACTATCCGTCGCTGCGGTGCGTGTTTCATTGTTTCACCGGGTCAATCGCCGAGGCAAGCGCGATCGTGTCGGCGGGGCATTATGTCGGTTTTACCGGCCCGATCACGTTCAAGAAAAACGAAATCCTCCGCGAGGCCGTCCGGCAAGTGCCCGATGATCGAATCCTGATCGAGACCGACGGCCCGTACCTCTCCCCCGAACCGCTGCGGGGCAAAAAGGTCTGCGAACCCGAGTTCGTCCGCTATACGTTGGCGACGGTCGCGATGGTCAAAGGGATTTCGCTAGCGGAAGCGGATGAGTTGACGACGGCGAATACGGAACGGTTCTATGGGATGGATTAAGATTTGCGATTTTGGAATTGCGATTTGCGATTGAACACGCCATTCCACATTTCACATTTCACACTCAATTATAATCGTTTCCTTCCAGATCAATCGCCACGAACTTTTTCAGCCGGGCGGTGAGGTCGTCGATCGTGTAGGGGGCGCTGGTTTGGAGGGGGAGGAAGACGCCTTGGTTGTGTGAACTGTCGATGATCAGCAATTGATCGCCGATGGTGAGGTGGCCCATCTCCTGGGGTTGGTGGCCGCAGACGATCAGTTTTGCACCGACTTTGTCGGCGAAATGCTGAACCCCATCCTCCGAATATTTTCGACCCCAGATCAGTTGATACACCGGCCCGGTACGCTTTTTATAGTCTTCGCTCGTCAGGGGCGTGCGCTTGAAGACTTCAAAATCGTACGCCGGAATCTGCTCGTCGGTCGGCAGGCTGTGGCTGAACCACAACCCGTTGGGACAGCGAATCGCCAGCGGCAGCGACAGCAGAAACTCCGTTATCGCCAGTTGCACGCCCATCTGGGCACCGGGGAAATCACGTTTGATGCCTTTGTTGAAAGCCTCGCAAACGCTGAACCCCGATTTCATGATCCCTTCGCCGTGGATTTGGGCCAGGTCATGGTTGGCAAAGAGGAAGTGGACCTGATCCGGAAAGTCGCACTTGAGTTCGGCGGCATCCAGCAGCATTCGCCAACTGTCTTCGGCCTTGTCGACGCCGAAGTGATCGCCGTGGATGAGTTCGTGCAGGACGATGTGTCGGTGCGGGTTTTCGTCGAGTTTTGCCAGCGCGATCAGTTTGGCGAAGTTGGTGCGATGGTCGTGGATATCGCCGGTCATCCAGACCTCATGGTCGGCCGGCAGTTCGACGACCTGCGCGGTCCGATAACGGTCCAGCACGTTCTCTTCCTTGGCCGAATCGAAGATTTCAACCACCTGATCAGCACTTTTCTGCATGGGGGCATTTGAACCTGATTGAGTCGGTTCTTCAATCGACCGATGCAGATTAAAGATGTCTGATTCTCTCGCCAACGCCTACGCGCCATCGTGCCGGTTCTGCGGAACTGGGCTCAAGCACACCTTTGTGGATTTGGGCACCAGCCCACCTTGCCAGCGGCACGTGACGCCCGATCGGTTCAATCATGCCGAGGCGTTCTATCCGCTGCACGCATATGTTTGTCATGAATGCTTTCTGGTGCAGGTCCCGCAATATGTCGCCAGGGAAGAACTGTTCGATGATTCCTACGCCTACTTCAGCAGCTATTCGGACTCATGGCTGAAACACGCCAGGGACTACACCGAAAAGATGGTCGCCCGATTCGGGTTTGATGATAAAAGCCGCGTGGTCGAGGTCGCCAGCAATGATGGGTATCTTCTGCAATATTTTGTCCAGCGCGGCATCACGGCGTTGGGCATCGAACCCACCGCCAACACCGCAAAAGCCGCCGAGGAAAAAGGCGTGCGATCGCTCGTGAAGTTCTTCGGGCGAGCCACCGCTCGCGAAGTCCGTGCCGATTTTGGTCCTGCCGATCTGCTTCTGGGCAACAATGTCCTGGCGCACGTGCCCGATATCAACGACTTTGTGGCCGGGCTGAAGATTCTGCTGTCTGACGCCGGCGTGGTGACGATCGAGTTTCCGGTCCTCTCCAAGCTGATCGAAAACAACTATTTCGACACGATCTATCACGAGCATTTCAGCTATCTGTCGGTGACGACCGTCGAGCGTATTTTGGCGCATCACGGTCTGGTGCTGTTTGATGTGGATGAGCTATCCACGCATGGCGGATCGGTTCGCGTCTACGCCCGACACGCCGAGGACGCCAGCAAGCCGATCAGCGACAACGTGATCCGGATCAAGCGCAAGGAAGAACAGGCCGGTCATTTTGATCTGGCGTATTACGCCCGATTTGGTGAACGCGTGCGCGAGACCAAGCGAAAGATCCTGTCGTTCCTGATCGACGCCAAACGCGCCGGTAAGACGATCGCCGCCTACGGAGCACCGGGCAAGGGCAACACCTTGCTCAACTACTGCGGGATTCGCACCGACTTCATCGATTTCACCGTCGATCGCAATCCGCACAAGCAAAACAACTATCTCCCCGGTACGCGCATCCCGATTCTGGCACCCGAGGCGATCGCCGAGCGCAAGCCGGATTACCTGTTCATTTTGGTCTGGAATCTCAAGGATGAGGTGATGCGGCAGATGAGCCATGTCCGTCAGTGGGGCGGCAAGTTTGTCGTGCCGCTGCCGGAGTTGGAAGTGATCGATTGATATCAGGCGGGCGATGCCCGCACAGAGGAAGGCAAAGACATGAAAGTCGTCCTATTTTGCGGCGGGCAGGGGCTTCGGCTCCGTGACTACTCCGAAAACGTCCCCAAACCCATGGTCCCGGTCGGCTATCGCCCGATCGTCTGGCACCTGATGAAATACTACGCCCATTACGGGCACAAAGAGTTCATCCTCTGCCTCGGCTACCGCGCCGATGTCATCAAGGAATATTTCCTGCACTATAACGAGTGTACGACAAACGATTTTGTCCTCTCCAACGGCGGGCGCGACCTAAAGTTGCTGGGCAACGATATCAGCGACTGGAAAATCACATTCGTCGATACCGGCATGGACGCCTGCATCGGCGAGCGATTGCTGGCGGTCAAGCCGCACATCGGCGACGACCCGATGTTCATGTGCAACTACGCCGACTGCCTGACCGACGCCCATTTGCCGACCATGATCGACAACTTTACGCAGTCATCGAACGTCGCGTCGTTCCTCTCGGTTCGGCCGGGCTATAGCTGGCACGCGGTGCATGTCGATCAGTCAGGCCAGGTCGTCGATCTGGTCGATGCCGACAAGACCGACGTCTGGATCAATGGCGGGTATCTGATGTTCCGGCGCGAAGTGTTTGACTACTTTGCGCCCGGCGACGACATCGTGCCGACCGTCTTCCGCAAGCTGGCGAATGACAAGAAGCTGATGACCAATCGTCACAACGGCTTCTGGGCGTGCATGGATACGTTCAAGGAAAAGATGACGCTGGACGATCTGGATTCGCGCGGGCAGGCCCCGTGGCAGGTCTGGCGATCCCAGCCCAAACTCCTCAAACGGACGGCCTGACCATGACGCCGATCAACGCATTCAGTTCTGTCGGCAAATTGCTGTGCATCGGCGCCCATTCAGACGATATCGAGATCGGTGCCGGGGCGACGATCCTGCGTTTGCTCGACCAAAAGCCCGATACGCAAATCCTCTGGCTATGCCTTTCCGGCGGTGGGACCGATCGCGAGGCCGAGGCCAAAGCATCCGCACGGGCGTTTGCACCACAGGCCGCGTTTACCTGCCGGGCATTTGAGGATCGCATCTTTCCGGCTCAGCAAGTGCAGATCAAAGAGGCGTTCGAGTCGATCAAATCGTTTGATCCCGATCTGATCCTGACCCATTCTCGGGATGATCGGCATCAGGATCATCGCGTCGTCAATGAACTGACCTGGAATGCCTTTCGATCGCACCAGATACTGGAATACGAAATCCCCAAGTGGGATGGCGACCTGCAAAGGCCCAACGTGTATGTGCAGGTGGACAAGCGGTTTGTGGATCGGAAGATCGAACTGCTGATGTCACACTTCGGTTCGCAGCGGAGCAAGCACTGGTTTGATGATGAGACATTTCGCTCGCTGGCGCGGCTGCGCGGGCTGGAATGCAACACACGCTACGCCGAGGCGTTTGTCGCAAGGAAATTGGTGATCTGATATGGACAAACTGCTGAGCGAAACCTTCGGCGGCAAACGCGTACTGGTCACCGGCCATACCGGCTTCAAAGGACCGTGGCTGCTGGCGATGCTGAACATGCTGGGCGCGGATGTCACCGGTTACGGACTGGCACCGGAGACAAGCCCGTCGGGTTATGGCCTGATCCAAGGCGACAGCCTCTGCCGCTCGATCATCGCCGACCTGCGCGATCGTGAAAAACTGTCACAGGTCGTTCAGCAAACCCGCCCCGATTTCGTCATCCACATGGCGGCTCAATCGCTTGTCCGGCGAAGCTATCGCGACCCGATCGACACCTTCGACAGCAACATTACTGGCACGATCAACGTGCTCGATGCCTTGCGACATTACGACGGCGAGTGCAGCGCGGTAATTGTCACCACCGACAAGGTCTATGCCGAAAGCGGCACGGGCAAGCCATATGTGGAAACCGATCCGCTGGGCGGCCACGATCCCTACAGCACCTCAAAGGCCGCGTGCGAACTGGTCACGCAGTGCTATCGGCTCAGCTACTTTCATCCGGACAAATATGACCAACATCTCAAGTCAATCGCCACCGCCCGGGCCGGCAATGTGATCGGCGGGGGGGATTGGTGCGAAGATCGGCTCATCCCCGATGTGGTTCGCGCGATGTCGGCAAACAAGTCGGTGCGAATCCGCAACCCCCGAGCGGTCCGCCCGTGGCAACACGTTTTGGAGCCGCTGACCGGCTATCTGCTGTTGGCGGCGCATCAGGCAAAATCGCCGAGGCAGTTTGCCGAGGGTTTTAACTTCGGTCCGGGGATCGATGACACGCTGGAAGTCGAGCAGGTGGTGCAACTGGCGTTACAGGCTTGGGGCGAGGGCAAATATCATCTGGATGTCGATCCCAATGCGCCGCACGAGGCGGCGCTGTTGAGGCTCGATAGCAGCAAGTCCATCAATCGCCTGGGCTGGCGGCCACGCTGGAGCGCACGCGACGCGATCACCAAAACCGTCGAATGGTATCGACACGCCCCCACCACAACCGGCGGGGCGCTGGCGTATTCGCAGCAGCAAATCAAAAGCTATTTCGGAGATGTGGGATGAAGATCGTTTCGACCCCCATCGCCGGGCTGTTTGTGATTGAACCGGTCCTGCACCGCGACGACCGCGGGTTTTTTGCACGATGCTGGGACCGCGACGCCCTGATGCAGGCGGGCCTGGATACCGATCTGCACATCGGCGCGATCACGTTCAATCACCATGCCGGGACATTGCGCGGGATGCATTATCAGAAAGAACCTTTCGCCGAGACCAAGATCGTGCGGGTGACGCGGGGGGCGATCTTTGATGTCGCGATCGACCTGCGGAAAACGTCGGCGACGTATCGCCAATGGTTCGGCGTGGCGTTGAGTGCACAGAACTATCGACAATTTTACATCCCCAAGGGTTTTGCCCACGGGTATCTGACACTCGAACCCGATACGGAATTGGCGTACTTTTTATCCGCACCGTACGCCCCCGATCATGCCGCCGGGGTGCGATGGGACGATCCGGCGTTTGCAATCGATTGGCCGGGCAAGGTGAACGTCATCGCGCCGCGCGACGCTGGGTATGCGGACTATCAGCCGTGAGCACGAACACTCAGACAACCTCACCCGAAACCCGCGACATGCTCGATCTGATCGCGCGGCTATACCCGATTTGCCGCTCCATCACCGGTGACGGCCTGCGGCAGACGCTGCGGATCATCGCCGGGCAGATCCCGCTGCAACTGACCGAAGTGCCCACCGGGTCGCAGGTCTTCGATTGGACTGTCCCCAACGAATGGAATCTGAAGCGGGCCACGCTGAGCAGCCCCTATGGGCGGATCATCGCCGACACCGATGTCCACAATCTGCATGTGATGAACTACTCGGTCCCGATGTCCGCGACCGTCTCATTAGCCGATTTGCGGCCGCACTTGCACTCCTTGCCGGACAAGCCGGACTGGATCCCCTATCGCACCAGTTATTACGCGCCCAACTGGGGGTTTTGCCTGCCCCATCGCGTTATCGAATCCCTCCCTGATGGCGACTACCGCGTCGAGATCGACACGACACTCGCACCCGGTTCGCTCACCTATGCCGAGCTACTGATCCCCGGCCAGACCGACGACGAAGTGCTGCTCAGCGCCCATGCCTGTCACCCCTCGCTTGCCAACGACAATCTGT
The DNA here is from genome assembly GCA_041740275.1 of Phycisphaerae bacterium. Taxonomy (GTDB): domain Bacteria; phylum Planctomycetota; class Phycisphaerae; order Tepidisphaerales; family Tepidisphaeraceae; genus BPJO01. The sequence goes on along the minus strand of JBGSMH010000043.1, from coordinate 2,922 downwards.
CGGGCATCGCCGTCGCGGTTGCCCTGGCGAAACGACTGCTAATGCGATCAAGGCGATATTCGTACCGCTTCATCTTTGCCCCAGGCACGATCGGATCGATCTGTTGGTTGGCCAATAATCAGGAGCGCGTTAATCGCATCAGACATGGTTTGGTGCTGTCTTGTCTGGGCGATTCGGGCAACATCACCTACAAGCGGTCGCGCCGATCGGTCGCGGCCATCGATCGGACGGTTGCGCATATGCTTCACGAGGCCGGGGAGGCGCACACGATCAACGATTTTGTGCCGTACGGTTATGACGAGCGACAGTATTGTTCGCCGGGGTTTAATCTGCCGGTGGGGGTGTTGATGCGGACGCCCAATGGGCAGTTCCCGGAATACCACACGTCCGCCGACAACTTGGATCTGATCCGCCCGACGTCGATCCAGCATTCGCTTGATACGCTGGGCCGGATCGTCGACGCACTGGAAACCAATGCCCGATTCATCAACGTCCTGCCGCATTGCGAGCCGCAACTGGGTCGTCGCGGCCTCTACGCCAACACCGGCGGAAACGCGACCCCGCCGGGGTATGAACTGGCGCTGTTGTGGGTGCTGAATTATTCCGATGGCGACCATGATTTGCTCGATATCAGCCGACTGTCCAAGATTCCCCTCGCCACCATTGCGACGGCGGCCCGGATGCTGACGGATAAATCCCTCCTCAAGAAACACGTTGAAACCGCAGATCAACGCCGATGAACGCAGTTCGGATTTTTGTCGCGATCTTGCGTTCCAAAAATTCACTTGTTGCATTTGTTGCATCGGCTTTAGCCCATACGAAAATCATAACTGCTGGCCGCCGCAAGACTTACCGATTCCGACGTCCGAAAATGTTGCGCGCCAGCGTGCAACTGTTGCATTTCCTACCTTTCCGGCCGGAGATTGGTCCTTTCTATTCGCTTGTCAATCAGCGAACGACAAGCCAACTATATCCCCGCCCCCGTCAAAAGTCGGCGGCAAAAGCAGGCAAATCCGCCGATTTTCTCGAACCCCTGACACCACGCTGTCACCAACCGCGTGATCATTTCCCCGCGCCCCGTTAGCCGCGTCGCTCGCGACGCGTTTCTTCCCAGAACAGCGTCATTTTGCCGCACCGGCGACGCTTGCACTGGCAAATCTCCCAACTGACGATAGTTTTGGACAATCGATCGAGTCTAATGCCTGAGCCAGCGAACAGCGTCAACTCGTCCCGCTTAAAACTCCTTGTCACGGCAATCGTTCTCGTCGCGTTTCTCATCTGGTTTTTGCCGGATGCGTACTCACGCCTATCCGGCAATCAACGCAAGTCGTTTTATGGTCGAGTGTTGTACGATGATGGCACACCCGTAGCGGGAGCGGTAGTAACGCTGCAGTATCTCTATTCATCGTACCCGTTTGCTTATGTGGCGTTTTCCAGAGCAGAGTCCATCCGGACGATTTCGCTGACCACAGACTTGGACGGCAATTTTCAAGCCATCAATCAGGAATGCTACAGTGTGTCGGTTATCAGCATTAAGTTGAATCCGACTGGGACTCAAATCGGCGGAAATTCATACGGAAAATTCACTTTTGTCCTCACTGACGCGGACTGGCCGTCGACCGAAGAAACCCGAGTTGATTACAGAATACGATCCAGTAAAGGGGTCGGGGGCAGGGCCGAATAAGCGTCGAGCCAAAACGTTGTCAAAAACACATAGACTTGCTCGACTTACGCCTGTCGCGGTACACTGGCGGGTCGTTGTAACCCCAGAGCGGAGTTAATGAAGTCGATCGGCGTAACCAAAGCACTCACTGTCGGGCTGTATTTCAATGCGGCGGTGCTGGCGTTGGGGCTGGTTTGGCTGGTCAATCGCTCGGATGTGCCGATGATTTCGGTTGCTCAGGCGCAGCAGGCACCGCAGCCGATCGCGGGTGGTGCGGGTCTGTTTTTGATGCCCGCGCAGCTCAGTCCGTCGGTCTGGGGATGTTTTGTGATGGATGTGGACCGTCAGACGTTGATGGTCTATCAATATAGTGCGGGCGAAAAGATGCTCCGGTTTGTCGCCGGGCGTGAGTTTGCCCATGACAGGCGGATGCGTCGGTTTAATACCGAGCCGTCTCCGGATGAGATCAAGAATTTGGCGGATAAAGAAGCGGCCGCCGGACGCGTCGTCCAACCGCCGCAATGAATGCAAATTTGAGATTTGAGATGTGAATTACGCGTTTCGTGGACCCATTCTCGACTTTCGTTGATTTTTCACCAACCTTGGAGTTCGCACCATGATGGCCAAAATGTTCTACACGCTCGATGAGACCAAGGGGACTCTGGGCAAGAGCGACGAAGAGATCAAACAGTTGACGCGAGAAGGCCGATTGCGCGAGTTTCGCGACGGCCCGCGTTTGATGTTCAAAGCCGATCAGGTCGACACCCTTAAAAATGAGCTTGGTGATGGCGGCGACCAGATCGATCTGGGCCCGTCGGATACCGGCGCGCCCATCGGGCTGGTCGATAGTCGCTCGGGCAGCAGCCCGGTGATTTCGCTGGCCGACAGCGCCGGGGCACCGTCGCCTTCCTCGTTGAAGGAAGACACCGCACTGGCTGCGGATTTGGGCTTGTCGGGCTCGATCGGGCTCAGCGGATCGGTCGGGGGCGTGCCGTCCCCGGCGCGTCCGGGCGGGTCGGGTTCAGGCCTGTCTGGCTTGAGCGGATCGGCTGGCGGGTCCAAAGGCGGGATCAACATCCTCGGCGACGACGCCGACGCCGACCCGATGGCGCAAACCGCGGTCAACCCCGCGCTGAATGATCAACTGAATATCGAAGGCATGGGTTCGGGTTCGGGCCTGCTCGACCTGACGCGTGAATCGGACAACACCAGCCTGGGTGCGGTGTTGGATGAGATCCCCGCCGGCGGAAGCCGCGCGG
>JBGSMH010000042.1:0-3030 GCA_041740275.1 Phycisphaerae bacterium | reverse complement strand
AATGCTTCGCTTTTGATCAGGGATCGGCCTTTGGATGAGCCGGGCGACCCATTGATCGACGAGGGCTTCGGGCGAACCGTCGGCGTCGACATTGACGCCGCCTTTATTGCGATTTCGCAGACGAACACCGGCGTCCATGAGCGGGCGACCCGTCGCGACCGGCTCACCCCCGGCCAGCCAGAGGACCGTGTTCTGACGGACAAACAACGTGCTGGTGTTAATCCACATCTTCCCGCCCGGCCAGCCTTTGACATTGGGCGGCATCAGCGGGACTTGCCCCATCTGCTCCAGCACGCGATTGAGCCGATTGTTCTCCGGCAGTTGTACACCAATCGCCCTCGCCGTACCGACCACCAGTTGGATCGGACTCTTGATCTGCGCCCCGATGTTTTTTGGATCAAAAAACGCCTTGGAGAGCAGCATCGTGCGAAGCATCGGGCGAAGTTCGTAATCGCTTTCGCGAAGCACATCCCCCAGGCCCATGACGATCGCCTGATCAAACTGTTCGCTGACAAAGTAGCTCCAGAATCGGCTGGCGATATAGGAGGCGCAGTATTTGTGACGCAGGATCAGGTCGATGATGTCGTCGCCATCAAAGTTGCCACGCTTGCCGAAGAAGTTTTTCTCGTCGTCGTCGTGGTCGAACTTACGGAAGATGAACGCCTCGCCATCGTGCGCCCAACCGGTGAAGGCACGGGCGGCCTCCTTAATGTCGGCTTCGCCGTAGTTGCCGATGCCGAGCGTGAACAATTCCATCAACTCGCGGGCGAAGTTTTCGTTGGGTTTGGCTTTGCGATTTTGTTGATTGTTGAGGTAGTCGAGCATCGCCGGATCGCGGGCGACGGCCTTGACGAACTTGCCGAAGTTGCCCGCGGCGTGGGAACGCCAGGTTTCGTTCTGCTGCCACATCAGCCATGCCGACCGCTCATCGCGGGCGCTGGTGGTGAAGTGGCCGTGCCAGAAAAGGGTCAATTTCTCGTGTAGCGGATATGGACCGGACGCCATGCGATTGATCCACCAGGAACCGGTCTCGCGAAGCGCTTGTTGATTCGCCTGATTTAACCGCTGCTGGATGACCATCCGCTCTTCGGCGGTTTTGCCCTCGTACAGCTTGCGACGGTCGGCAAAGTTCTTGGGATACCCCTCGATTTTCGACAAATCCGGCTGATCCTCCTTGTCGATCAGATCCGAAGGCCCGTCCGGGAAATCGAGCAGCCAATCGACGGATTTTTTCAATCCCATCGACACCACCTGCTCGATCTCTTCCTCGGTCCCTCCAAACCCCGCCCGATTCAGCAGATGGGCCGCGCGAACGCGGTCCCACGGCTCGGTCGAACTTTCCACAAACGGCTCGAGTTGTGCGTGCAGCTTGGCCATTCCGGTCGTGCCTCCGATGATCTAACGCCCAGACGTGCGACTTATTGCCACATCCTCGACATTGTACGCATCGGGGGATCAAAGGTTGCACGGAAAATGGGGGAGAAGCAGAGCTCACGATGGCACGAGGGTGTTATCGGTTCTCCAGACCGCTGGCACCGTGGTCGGCGATATCGAGGCCGGTCCATAGGCCGTTGTCGCGCTTGCCGTCGCCGTTGGAGTCGTCGAGTTCATCGAGCGTCAACATCTCGGCATGTCCGTCGCAGAACGCGATCGCGATCTTGCCGCGATGACGGCCATCGGGCAGCGAACGATAGGCGGATTTGCCGTTCAGGCCTGGATCTTCGTTGGTCGCGCGATCGCCGCTGTTGTTGCGGTAGCCATAGTTGTTCTGGTCGCGATTGACGGGATTGCCCGACATGTTTCGCCGGCCACCTCGCGAACCGAGATTATACGATTGCAGTGGCGGGTCGATGACGTAGACGCCGTCGCCGTTGTACGGGTTGGCGATAGCGTTGGTGCCCCGGGTGTCGGCGATCGCGACTGTGCGGGTGCTGGCCTGGATTTTTGACGCACGTTGGTGGAAAGCGCCGCGATAGTTGACGTCCGCCGCTGCAGGGTTGTGCCTGCCATTGCCGAGGTACTGGTAGTTGTATCCGTACCCGCCGAAGTATTTGACGCCCTGCGGTGCCCATGTCGCATAGGGCGGATTGGCTTTGTTGGCGGCGGGGACGATATCGGTGGTGTGATGGAATGCCTTATTCATGTTCGGGTACCACGCCGGATCGAGCGACGGGCAGATGAAGATATCGGTGCTCTTGAGATAGGGGTAGATCGCGTCGGCCCACCGGGTGCGGGCGGTGTTGGGTCGCTCGGCCCAGGCCCCGTTGGGGTACAGGCCGCGATTCTCATTGACGTACATGACCAGTCCGGTGCCGATGTTCCGGACATTCGACAGGCATTTCAGCCCCGCCGCCTGCTGCCGGGCGACGTTGAGCGAGGGGAGCAGGATCGCGATGAGGATCGCGATGATGCCGATGACGACGAGCAGCTCGACAAGCGTAAAGCCCTCTCTGGAAACGGTTTGCGGTTCATTTGTTCCATGATTCACTGACATTCAAACTCCTTATTGAGACTCAATCTCACATGAGATCGCGTCTCAATATCCGTATTAATCTACCGTTGTCAACCGCGCCAACCAGCGGACGATGACGGTGCGACGAAAAGCACATCGCGACACGGCTTGATATAATCGCTGAGGATGCGTCAGAGGCGGTTCGAGGCGACTCTCGAGTGGCGTGCAAAGATAAGGGAATCAAAATGTGGACCCATTCAGGTTTGCGATCCTCAGGTTGGACGCGAAGGGAATTCTTGCGCGCCGGAGGCGCAGCGGCAGCGGCAGCAATGTTGCCCGGGTCAGCCACTTGGGCACAGTCTCCGACGGCGTTGCGACGGCCGAATATCCTCGTCGTCCTGGTAGATGACATGGGATATTCTGATCTGGGGTGTTTTGGCAGCGAAATCGCGACGCCCAACGTCGATCAACTCGCCAAAAGCGGGATGATCGGAACACAATTCTATAACACGGCACGATGCTGCCCCACTCGGGCGGCGTTGCTAACCGGACTTTACTCGCACCAGGCTGGCGTGGGG
>JBGSMH010000041.1:0-3657 GCA_041740275.1 Phycisphaerae bacterium | reverse complement strand
GTATCTGTTGATCCACGAGGAGAAACCCCAATCGGTGCCCGATGCCGCACCGGCTTCCAAGTCCGCTTCGGCGTCAAAAGACGAGCACGCGCGTTTGATCGCCGTAATCGCCGCCGCCGCGACGGTTGCGGTGGGCAAGCGGGTTATCGTCCGGCGCATCACATTCATTAACCACAACACAATTTCAGGCTGGTCTGAAGCCGGCCGACTCTCGATCCAAACCTCACACAACATCAGAAGGAATGGCTAAATCATGAAGCTACGCATCTCAGTCGAAGGTAAAACGTACGAAGTAGACGTTGAAGTGGTCGAAGAAGGCCCGGGCGGACCGATCTACGGATCGACTTCCGTCCACAGCGGCACGGTGACCGCGCCCGTTGCCGTCAAGCCCGCTCCTTCAGCCGCACCGACAGCACCGGCAGCGGCGCCTGCGCGACCGTCTCCTGCATCCGCAGCGTCTGCGTCGAGTTCGGCACCGGGCGACAAGGTCGTCAAGGCACCGATCGTTGGCACGGTCATGCAACTGAAGGTTGCGCCCGGCGATGAAGTCAGTGTCAACCAGGTGCTGCTGGTCATGGAAGCGATGAAGATGGAGACCAATGTCGCCTCGCCAATTGCGGGCAAGGTCAAGACCATCCGTGTCGCTGGCGGCGAAGCCGTCAAGGCCGGGCAGGTTCTGGTCGAGTTCGAGTAAGTGTTTTTTGATTCCAGACACACGCACCCGCGCGATCTGTCGCGCACGCGGAGCCGATGATGGTTGAGCATATTTGGAAAGTGATCGTCGAATACTTCGCAGAGAGCGGATTCGGCCAGTTCTATTGGGGCAACGGCATGATGATTGCCGTCGGCCTTTTGTTCATTTACCTGGCGATCAAGCGTGGGTTTGAGCCGCTGCTGCTGGTTCCGATCGGCTTTGGCATCCTGATTGGCAACATCCCGTACAACAGCGCCACCACCCCCGTGGGCGCATACGATGGTCCGATTGACATCGAAAAGATCGACTACTACGCCACCCAGACCGCAACATGGGGTGGCGAGACCTACGAAAAGTGGCAAAAGATTCCCAACCCCGTCGTCGGTGAAGCGCTGTTTAACGAGCCGACGCCCACTGGACAGGAAAAGATCACCTTTAACGCGAATCTTTCCGCCACCAACGACCAGCGTCGCCACGAAGGCTTGCCGCTCCTGGAACGCAAAGTCATGGAATTGGAGGACTTCAAGGCCATTCAGGTCGATCGAACGGTACGTCTGGATTACACGGGTGGTAAAGAACTCGATCCATCCAAGGATGTCGGCATCCAACTGATGCTCCAGGGCAAACGCGTACTCGTCGGGCAGATCAAGCTGACGGATGATGGCAAACAGTTTCTGGTTCCCAAGCCTGCAACCGAAGAACAAGCCAAAGCCCAGAATATTAACGTGGTGAACGACTATCCACTGATCGTCAATCGAGGCCAGCAAAACGCCGCACACGCTAGTCCGCTATGGACGATCGCACGCGGCGTGGTGTGGGACTTCTTCCCGCCGCTGATCTTTCTGGGTCTGGGTGCTTTGACGGACTTTGGCCCGCTGTTGGCCAATCCGCGCACGATCATATTGGGTGCGGCGGCGCAATTCGGCGTCTTTGCGACGGTGTTTGGGGCGATGTTGATGGGTTTCACCGGACCCGAGGCCGCTTCCATCGGCATCATTGGGGGTGCGGATGGACCGACCGCGATTTATCTTTGCTCCAAACTCGCGCCCGATCTGCTGGGTGCGATCGCGCTCAGCGCCTATAGCTATATGGCGATGGTCCCGTTGATACAGCCACCGATCATGCTGCTGCTGACGACCAAGAAGGAGCGAATGATCCGTATGGACACCACGGTCGAAGTGCCGCGTTTCCTTCGGGTGATGTTCCCGGTCATCGCGTTCCTGATCTGCGCCTTTATCGCCAACGCGGCGCTGCCGCTGCTGGGCTTCCTGTTCTTTGGAAACCTGATGCGTGAGTGCGGCGTGGTCGATCGACTCTTCAAGACCGCTCAGGCGCAGTTCGTCGATATCGTCACGATTCTGCTTGGGGTCTCGGTCGGCGCGTTAACCAACGCATCCACGTTCCTGAGCGTTAAAACCATCAGCATCTTTGCACTGGGAATGGTCGCGTTTGCAGTCGCAACGGCATCGGGGATTTTGATGGCGAAGCTAATCAATGTCTTCTCCACACGTAAGGTCAATCCGCTGATCGGTAGTGCGGGCGTGAGTGCCGTTCCGATGGCGGCGCGGGTGAGCCAGATGATGGCACACCGTGATGACCCGCATAACTTCATCCTGATGCAGGCGATGGGTCCGAACGTCGCCGGCGTGATCGGGACTGCGGTGGCGGCGGGTGTGTTGTTGTCGTACTACGGGCACTGATGCCAGTTGTTTGTGAGTCGTCATGCAAACGATGCCCGTTCCAACTCAGTCCACTTATCGTCCCAACCGGGCAGTGGATTTGCACCTAGGGTGTCGCATGAAGCATGTTCATTTTGAGACGCTGGATTCGACCAATGATCAGGCACAGCGGATCGCGCACAAGGGCGCGACCGAACCGGTGCTGATCACCGCGACCGAACAGACTGCAGGACGCGGGAGAAACGGTCGAATCTGGCAAAGCCCGCGCGGCGGGGCGTGGATGAGCGTGCTCTGGCCGATCTGGCGAGATGTGGAAAACTACGCCGCCGCACCACTGGTTGCCGGTCTGGCGACGATGCGGGCGATCCGACGCTTGATCGAAAAATATCAGGCGACCCAGGTCCCGCAGATCCAGATCAAGTGGCCGAACGATGTGCTGCTGGACGATCGCAAGGTCGCCGGGGTGCTGTGCGAGACGGTGTTGACCCACAACCGCATCAGCCATCTGGCGATTGGCGTGGGAATCAATGTCGGGTTTCACAGCAAGGTGCTCAAAGGCAATTTGCGGCATCGGCCGACGACGCTGTGGGAATCGCTGAAATTGAAGCTGCCGGTAAACGCCGTCGTTGACGCGTTTGTGACGCAGTTTGAGATCTTGATGAACCGTTACGATGAGCAGGGCTTGTCGCCGGGCATGTTGCGAGAGTTGCGGGCAAATCTGGCGTATGTGGGCGAAACCCGAAGTTGGGGATTTGCCGATCAATCGCTGGAAGCACGCATCGTTGGCCTGGACCCGACCGCCCGGCTGATTCTGGACGCACATGGGCAAGAGCACATCGTCGATCACGGCGAGATCAGCTCCCCCGAAGCAGAGTTTGCTAATACTTAAGAACGAACCGTTTTTCTCCTGAGGATGTTGACAGCTATGGCAAGTTCCACTCTCCCCCAAATTACTGCCGACGAAGCCGCCGCGATGATTCCCAACGGTGCGACCGTAGGTTTTTCCGGTTTTACACCTGCCGGTGCTGCCAAAGCCACGCCGCGCGCGATTGCCGTCCGAGCCAAGGCACTGCACGCCAAAGGCGAGGAATACAGGATTCGCGTTCTCTCCGGTGCCAGCACCGGCGGGGCGTTGGATGAGACGCTCGCCGACGCCGAGGCGATCAGTTGGCGCGCCCCCTATCAATCGAGCAAGGGGCTGCGCAACCGGATCAACAAGCAGCAGACCGAGTTCGTGGACATGCACCTGTCGCATGTCCCGCAGATGGTCGAGTTTGGGTTTTT
>JBGSMH010000040.1:0-7579 GCA_041740275.1 Phycisphaerae bacterium | reverse complement strand
CGCGCCCGCCGGTGTTGACGCCGCCCAGGCCGCCGCCAATCGCGCCCGCATGCAAGCCGCAGGTGCAGCCAAGTGATTCTGTTGTGGCGCGGGCCTTTCGCCCGTGTTTAGGTTCGCGTCACGGATTGAAAACCCGTGACACCCATGTTCGATCGTCCGAAGCCGTTTACCGAGGCCATTATGTCAAGAGCCAGCTCGACCCTCCCCCCGTCCAACAAGCCCCCGTCCGCCCCCACAACCGGCGGCGGGATGCCGCCGATCGACCAGCTCAAAGGCCGACCCCTCGGCCGAGTGCTGACCAAAATGGGCAAAGTCACCCGCGAGCAGGTCGTCGAAGCCCTCGACTTCCAAAAACGCAAAGGTGGCGCGATCGGCCGAATCCTGATCGACCTGGGCTACGTCAAGGAGATGGACGTCAACATCGCGCTGGCGGCCCAGAAAGGGTATGAACTGATCGATCTTGGGGGCATCAACATCCCCAAGGAAGCCATCGACGCCGTCCCCGCCCAGATCGCATCGACCAACAAAGTCCTCCCGATCGCGTTTGATCCTGCGACCAAAAAGCTCACCGTCGTCATGGCGTCGCACGACAATTTTCGCGCCGTCGATGACTTGCAGTCGCTGATGGGCTATCGCGTGACGGTCAAGATTGGCGACGCCGAACAGATCGATAAACTCGTCGGCAAACACTACAACACCGCCGCCGAATCGCTCGGGGAAGTGCTCGGCGAACTGGCCGGCGATGAAGCACTGGCGGACCTGAAAAACCGAGGCGGCGAGTCAATTGACTTGGACACCCTCAAAGACGCCGCCGACTCCAACCCCGTCCGAAAACTGATCAATCTCGTACTCCTGCAGGCCATCAAAGACAAGGCCTCGGACATTCACTTCGAGCCGTTTGAAGATGAGTTCAAGATGCGGTACCGCATCGACGGCATTTTGTATGAAATGATGCCCCCGCCGTCGCACATTGCCCCGGCGATCAGCAGCCGTATCAAGGTCATGGCCAATCTCGATATCGCCGAGCGGCGCATGCCCCAGGACGGGCGTATCGAACTGAGCGTGAACAACCAGCCGATCGATCTGCGTGTCAGCGTACTGCCCACCATGTTCGGCGAATCGGTCGTCATGCGTGTGCTGGATCGATCCAACGTCTCGCTCGATCTGGATAAAGTCGGTCTGCGCGATGATGACCTGACGCAGGTGCGCCAGCTCATCACCAAGCCCAACGGCATCGTGATCGTCACCGGCCCGACCGGCAGCGGTAAAACGACCACGCTTTATTCTGCGCTTCGCGATCTGAACGATCCATCCACCAAACTGATCACCGCAGAAGACCCGGTCGAATACGATATCGACGGCATCGTGCAGTGCCAGATCAAGCCCGACATCGAACTGACGTTCGGCCGTATTCTGCGGTCAATGTTGCGTCAGGACCCGGACGTGATTCTGGTCGGTGAAATTCGCGATAAGGAAACCGCCGAAATCGCCGTGCAGGCCTCCCTGACCGGCCACTTGGTCTTCAGCACGCTTCACACCAACGACGCCCCGTCCTCGATCGCGCGTCTTCTCGATCTGGGCCTCGAACCGTTCCTGGTCACCGCTACGCTCGAAGGCATCATCGCCCAGCGACTGACCCGAAAAATCTGCAGCAACTGTAAGACCGAATACACACCCGCCGAAGAACAGTTGATGGAACTGGACCTGCTCCCCGAAGACGTACAAGGCCGCAAGTTCTTCTACGGCAAGGGTTGCGACATCTGCAACAACACGGGCTACAAAGGCCGACTCGGCATCTTCGAAATCATGACGCTCGATGATGAAATGCGCGACATGATCATTCATCACGCCAGTACGCAGTTGATCCGCGCCGAAGCCGTCAAACGCGGCATGCGCACCCTCCGCGAATCCGGCCTGCTGGCGATCTATGACGGCGTGACCACCATCGAGGAAGTCGTCCGCGAAACCATCGTAGATGAATGATATTTGTCCGGCAAATATGGGCGCGATTCAAAACCGCGTGATGGTGATGTCGCGCGTCGTTTCGTCGATCGATTCGATGTCCACTCGTACATGCCCCGTCGGTAGCAGGTCGGGCACGCGCGACGCCCATTCGACGATCACGATGCCGCCTTGCTCGAGCAATTCATCAAACCCGATTTGTTCAAAATCCGCTGCGCCGTGGACGCGATAGGCGTCCAGATGATAGACCGTCAGCGATTGCGTCGGGTAGATGTGCAGCAACACAAACGTGGGGCTGGAAACCGATCGCCCGTCTCCGCCCAGTGCGGCGACGATGCCGCGGGTGAATTGGGTCTTCCCCGCGCCCAAATCCCCGTTCAGCGCCACGCACGCCCCCGCCTTTAGCGACCTGGCCAGTTCAGCGGCGATCTGCTCGGTCTCAAGAACACTGGTCGATCGGTGCCTCATGCTCAAACCAACCCCAGCGGAAACGGTGTCAGATTCTTCACGCCCGACCGGGTTACCAGATACTGGTTCTCGATCCGCAACCCGCCGCGCAACTCCGGGGCGTAGATTCCCGGCTCACAGGTGAAGACTTCGCCTTCCAAGAGCGTGTCGTCCCACTCGGGATTCAGATGCGGAAACTCATGCGCCTGCAATCCCACGCCGTGCCCGAGGTGATGCACCTGCGGCTTGCCAAATCGCGATTGGTAATGTTCGTTGACGGCCTGGTAGATGTCGCGACAGCGCACGCCAGGCTTGGCGAGCGATTCGACAAGCGGGAAGACGTCGATGATGTTTTGCCACGCCTTCTGCTGAGCATCGGTGGGCTTGCGGTCGACGCTGATGACGCGGGCGTTGTCGGCAAAATAGCCTTGGTATGCAGGCCCGAGATCGAGGATATAAAGCTCCCCGGCCTGAGCGGATTTTTCGGCCCGGGGCGGGCCACCACCGACGCCGCAGGCAAAGTCGTTGCCGAGCATCGCGCTCATCGGTTCGCCAAGCGTTTCGACCGCCGCCGCGTGGAGTTGGTTGTAGACGTCGATCTCGCGAACGCCGGGCTGGATGATCTGGCGGGCGCGGGCGTACATCGCCTCGGTCGCATCAATCGCCCGCCGCATAATCGTCAGTTCGTCTTCCTGCTTAACGCGCCGTGCCTGCCAGATCGCTTCATCAATACAACGATGGTTATCTCGTTGGGCGACTAACGCAGCGATATCGCTGCTGTCGAACGCAATCGCCGTGATCCCGATCAACAGGGGCTTGGCCTTCTCCGCGACCGTGTTCGCCTGATCCTGTCGCAATGTCCCGTGCAGATTGGCCGGATAAGCGATCACCGCGTCGGCGGCGACTTGTTTGGCGGGCTGGTTGGCGCAGATCAGCGTCGAAGTCCCCTTGGCATCAATCACCAACGCCGCACAATGCCCGCTGCGCGCCCTGTGTGCTGTGAAATAATGCACATGGTGCGGCTGGGAGATCAGCACCCCATCCAGGCCCTGTTGCTGGCACCACTGGAAAAGCTTCTGCTGTCGCTGTCGGGCAAGCGTGGGGTTTAACATGCGATCCAGCTTACCCGATCGCGTTTACCCGATCACGCCGGGTCATAGCGCCGCCAGCGCCTGATTGACTCGGCGGACCTCGTGGATCGCCATTCCGTTCAACTTCGGCACGCCCGATTTTCCCAGTGGCGGAATGATCGCCTGACTGCCGCCCAGTCGCGACGATTCTTTGAGGCGTGCTTCCAGTTGCGGGACAGGCCGAACTTCGCCGCCCAGACCCAGTTCGCCCAATGCAAGCGTGCCGGGCGCGATCGGACGATTGATATGCGCACTGGCAATTGCCAGTGCAATTGCCAGATCGATTGCCGGTTCGATCACCTTCACGCCCCCCGCCACATTCACAAACACATCGTCGGCGGCCAATTTCAGGTCGCAACGCTTCTCCAGAACCGCCAGGATCATCGACACGCGATCATTGCTCACGCCCGATGTCTTGCGTCTGGCGGCACCGATCACCGACGATGCGGTCAGTGCCTGCACCTCCAGCACCATCACCCGGCTGCCCTGCATCGCGGCGGTGAGCAGTGTGCCGCTGGTGGGTTGTCCGTGCGCGTGAACGAACAGCGACGCCGGGTCGGCGACCTCTTTGAGCCCGTCGCCGGTCATCTCAAAAACGCCGACTTCGTGAGTCGAACCGAAGCGGTTTTTCACACATCGGACAATGCGGTGGGAGTGGAACCGATCGCCTTCAAAATAGACGACGGTATCGACGATGTGTTCGATGATCTTGGGCCCAGCGAGTGTGCCGGCCTTGGTGACGTGCCCGACAACAATCACTGCGGTGCCGGTCGATTTGGCGAGATAGACCAGTTGCATGCAGCAATCGCGCAACTGCGTAACCGACCCCGGTGCGGCGGGCAGGTCAGGCCGATAGATCATCTGGATCGAATCGACGATCACGACATCGGGCTTGTGTTTTTCGATCTGGTGCGCGATTCGCTCCATGTTGGTCTCGGCCAGGATGCGGAGGCTGGGACTCGAAAGTGCGATCCGCTCAGCGCGCAGCTTGGTCTGCCGGGCCGATTCTTCGCTGGTGACATAGAGGACGGAGGGCTTGGGACCGGTGGCTTGCCGACCAACCGCGCCCATCGTGCCTGCGACCTGCAACAAAAGCGTCGATTTGCCGATCCCCGGTTCCCCGCCGACGAGGGTAGCACTTCCCGGAACAATCCCGCCGCCGAGGATGCGGTCGAACTCATTAATGCCGGTGGGGATTCGTGCGATCGAATCGGTGTCGATCTCCGCCAGTGTCAGTGCCTCGGCCCCGCGCGTCAGATCCCCGATCGACCGATCGTGCGGCGACGGACGATGCACATCCGTCGTCGCCTGTCGATATTCTTCCAGCGCGTCCCACGTCCCGCAGTCGGGGCATTTGCCAAACCACTTGGGATGCACAGAACCACAGTTGTTGCACAAAAATTGCTTTTTCGGGGACTTGGCCATCTTGAGGCGAAGTCTAATCGAACGCGGCATCAGATTGCTAACGTCGCGCGTCATGCAATCGAACGCTTATGTCGGCTGCGTGTCGTTCTTGGGCCCGCCTTTTCGCGTTGCCTGACCCAGCGGCCCGGCGCGGCCGCCATCCTTGCGGACCTTGCCCGTGGAATAGGACGGGTGCGTATCGCGACGATTCCCACGCTTGGTGCCCGCTCCAGAACTGATCGATCGCGATACCTGTGTCTTGAACTCATTCGGCGTGTGTCGGCCGGTCACGATCTTTTGATTCGGTTGCTTGGATGCCATCGCTTACTGCTCCTGTGTAAATGCTTGTCTCTGCAAACTTTAGCGCCTTGAAGCCGCCGAGGCGTGAGTTAAATGCGATTCATTGCTACGATTTGGCCATGCCCGCAACATTCCCCGGATTCGATCCCAAGGCGTTGGCCTTCTTTCGCAAGTTGGCAAAGAACAACGATCGCGACTGGTTCAAAGCCCATAAATCCGAGTATGACACGCTGCTGAAAGAGCCGATGCTGCAACTGCTTGGCGAACTCAACGCGGGGTTTGCCAAGTTCGCCAGCGATCATGTGACCGAACCGAAAAAGGCCATTTACCGCATCTACCGCGACACCCGTTTCAGCAAGAGCAAGATTCCGCTTAAACTCAATATCTCCGCCATGTTCGGGCATCGGTTATTGCCCAAAAACTACTGCGCCGGCTACTACTTCCATGTCTCTGCTACCGAAGTCGCGATCGGCGTCGGGCTTTACATGCCCGAGCCTGAACAACTTAAAGCCATCCGGCAGACGCTTGCCGATGATCACAGGCCGTTTATGCGACTGATCAATGACAAGAAGTTGGTCAAGACGATGGGCAAGCTCGCGGGTGAATCATTGCAGCGGGTGCCGCGCGATTTTCCCGCCGACCACCCCGCCGCCGACTTGTTGCGGATGAAGCAGTTCCACTTTTATCGAGAACTTGATCCAAAAGTGGCGCTATCGAGTCGCATCGTCAAAGAGGTGCGTGATTCATTCGCAATCTGCGCCCCGTTCACGGCGTACCTGAACAATATCATCCTCTCACTGCTCGCCGACGAACAGGCCGACCCCGAAACGCCCCGACGGCCGAAGCCGATGTTTTGATTCGATCGCGTCTGAGTTCGCTGTTCACGCCTTGATGATCGGCATCGTCTTGAATTGCTGGCCCAGAACCGGTTTGCTGGGGGTATTCAGCCAGTCTTGCAGGACGGTCGCGTAGACGTTGCGGAAATCGATGCCGTAGATCAGGTCGCCTTGGTCCAGTTGGGTCAGCGACGGGTGTTTGCCAATAATCCCGGCCTTTTTCTCGATCGCCGGTCCGAGCAGGAACATCGGGGCGGCGGCGCCGTGGTCGGTGCCCTGGCTGGCATTCTGCTGGACGCGACGCCCAAACTCACTGAAGCACATCATCAACACCCGCTGCTCGTTCTTCTGTTCCTTCATGTCCGCCCAGAACGAACTGACGCCCTGTGCCAGTTGCGCCATGAGGTTGTCGTGTCGTCCGAGTTGATTGGCGTGGGTATCAAACCCGCCGAGGCTGACGTAGTAGACGCGGGTGGGCAGATTGCCCCGGATCATTGCGGCCACCGTGCGCAGGCCGTTGCCGAACTCGTTGTTCGGATAGGTTTCCTTGGTATTGAACGCACTGACGATCTCGGTGATGCGGTCGCTGGAAACGCGGGCATCCATCGCGGTGCGGGTCAGAAACTCCAGTTGCGAACCGGGGTTGATGACCTTCGGTGCTGAAGCGGTTGGGGATGTGGTCGCGGGGGGCGTGCTGAGCTGTTCGTAGCGATCGCGATCCTTGCCGCTATATCGGTAGTTTTCGGGTCGATCGAAGTTCAGTGGCGTGATGCGTTCGCCTTGCATCGCCAGCGGCGAGGTCGCGCCGATCGCCACGCCCGCGTGCGGGTCTTCGCCGGTGCAGGTGTTGTCAAAATACCGGCCCAGCCAGCCACTGGTGGTCATCTCTTTTCCGGGGATCGCCGAGTGCCAGATGTCCATCGAGCGAAAGTGCGAGCGATTGGGGTTCGGATATCCCACGCCTTGCAGCACCGACATCATGCCGTCGTCGTACAGCCCTTTGAGCGGTGCCAGATTCTTGTGCAAACCCAGATAATCGTTGAGCTTCAGCACATCATCGGCTTTCTTGCCGATGGCGGGACGGGCCTTCTGGTAGGCGTCGTCGGCGAACGGAATGACCGTGTTCAATCCGTCGTTGCCGCCCGACATTTGCACGACAACCAGAATTTTGCCGTCCGTGCCCGATTCCTGCTGCGTACGCTTGGCGTCCAGCGGATCGGCCAAAGCCCAGACCGTCGAGTCCAGAAACGTCGGCACAGTGACGGCCGCACTGACAAGCGTAAGTCCGCGCTGCAAAAAGATTCGGCGAGTGTGGGGGTGGATCATAAATTACAGGGTTTGGGGCTTTGGGCTTGGGGCTTGGTGCATCACCAATCCCTAAGCCCCAAGCCCAAATCCCTCTCCTTAACACAACTGATACTCCGGCATGGACAGGATCAAATTTACCATGTTTTTTACGGTCGTTTCGGTCGGTTTTGCACCGATCGCGTCAATGAGAAT
>JBGSMH010000039.1:0-1871 GCA_041740275.1 Phycisphaerae bacterium | reverse complement strand
GCGGGTGCCGTCGCACTCAAGGCCGGACAGTGGTTGACCGTCGGCGGCAAGGTGGATGAGGCGTTGGCGTGGTACACCGAAGCCGAAAAGACCTTCGCCAAGAGCGATCGGGACATGCCCGCACTGCTTTACTGGCATGCGGCGACAATGATCCAGGGCGGCCAGATCGGCAATCAAGGCCAGCGCGCCGACAAGGTGCGTGAGTTGCTCAATCGCGTCGTCTACGATTACGGAAAGAGTGAGTATTCCGGGTTGGCGACGATCGCACTGGAACAGATCAACCAGAACAATTGATGGAGATCGCTGGATACATTGTCGCCAGCGTGTTGCTGGTTGGGGGTGCGTGGTTGCTTTGGCGCAACCGCCGGGCGGTGCGCGCGCCGCTGGGGCAAAGTCATGCGTCGCTGATCGACGCCGCCTCAACGCGGCTTCGTGGGTATGTCGGGATCGGTCTGCTGATTCACGGGCTGGTGATCGGGCTGTCATTGTTGCAACTGCGGGGTTGTGTGCATGAGCGGCCAATGGGCGCGGTGGCCGGGCCGGGGGATCAGATCGTTCAGGGACAGATCGCAACCAATCTGCAGCAACTGCTGCAAAAACAGATCGAACAGCAACAGCAGAAGCAGGACCGGCGTATCACCCGCGACAGTCTCTTGCAGATTCTGAAACGCGAGCGATCCGAGGTGAGCGAGGACGAACAGAAGCAGATGCAGCGGGCGGTCGATAGTGTGGGGATTCCGGATCAATTGACCAGAGGCGCCAGTGCCGCCGGTTCTCCGTTTGGGACGCGGGTGGGCGGGGAGCTTTGGCTGTACCGGGTGAAACACGCCGGATCGAACTGGGACGCCAATCCCAAGGCACTGCCGGTGCTGCTGGCGGAGGTGAAAAAGGCGTTTCCGAACCTGAAAGTATCGTCCAAACAGGAAGTGATCACACTCGCGGAATTGCCCAAGCATCAGGGCGAGTATTTCCCCAGCTTTTTGTTTTTCACCGGCACGGGCAACGTCGATGCCAGCAATGAGGAAAAGAAGAACCTGCGTGAGTATCTGCAATCGGGTGGGTTTATCGTCGCCGATTCATCGGGCGGGGATTTTGAGGAGCAGTTCAAACGATTTATTCGTCAGGTCTACGGCAAAGGCCGACTCCGCTCGATCGAGTTTGACCACGAAATCTTCCGCGGCGAGAAAGTGCTCTATCAACTCTCGCACGGCTGTCCGATCTACCGCACGCACGGCAAACAGGATGACGCCGAAGGGTTGTTCGATCCGGATGGCAGACTTGTTGCGTTTATCAGCCCCGGCGATCTGGGTAGCGCCTGGGCGAGCGTGGCGATGGGGCGATCGCGCACCGGCGTCGAGCGGGCGTTTCAAATGGGCACAAATCTGGTCTCATGGAGTCTGAATACGGTCAGCGACACGCGAAGTCCGAAGAAGGAGAAATGATTGTGAAATGCCTGCCGGTGATACTTCTGCTATTGCTGACGACGCGATGGGTCGCCGCCGATGCTGCGCCGGATGATGAGTACAAAAAACTCGCCGATCGCGTGCAGAAGACCGCCGCGCCGGGGCAGGAGTTGATCGATTCGCTGTACACATTCATGGAGAAGTTCCCGCGCGACCCGCGGAGCGATCAGGTGCAGCTTTGGGTGGGACAGGTGCAGCAAAAACGTAAGTTCCACAATGAGGCGATCAAAGAGCTCGATTTTGTCATCAAGGATTTCCCGAACAGCCCGCTGGTGACTGTCGCCTACCGCGCCCAGGCCGCCAGTTATATGGCGATCGACAAGCACGATCTGGCCGAGGGGTGTTTCCGCGAGATCGTCAAACGCAAGCCGGCGGATTTCAAAGCCGATCCGGGCGCGACCGGATTGT
>JBGSMH010000038.1:0-8906 GCA_041740275.1 Phycisphaerae bacterium | reverse complement strand
GGCTGGCGATGGGTGTGCCGGATTACTGGATCAAACTGCTGAAGGAGAAGAAGGACGAAGCATGGGAGTTGGGGACGATTTTCCACACGCTGCTGAACCGGCGTCATGCCGAAAAGCATGTCGGGTATGCCGAATCGCACGATCAGGCACTGGTCGGGGATAAAACGATCGCGTTCTGGCTGATGGATCAGGAGATGTACTGGTCGATGAGCAAGGATAAGCAGTCGCTGGTGGTCGATCGCGGGCTGGCGCTGCACAAGATGATCCGGCTGATCACATTTTCGCTGGCGGGCGAGGCGTATCTCAATTTCATGGGCAACGAGTTCGGCCACCCGGAATGGATCGACTTCCCGCGCGAAGGAAACGGTTACAGCTACCACTACTGTCGCAGACAGTGGAGCCTGGCCGAGGATGACGCGTTGCGCTACAAAGGGCTGGCGGAGTTTGATCGGGCGATGATGAAGTTGGATGAGCAATATAATCTGCTGGAGGACAAGTTTATTGAGCAACTGGTCGTCCATGAATCGAACAAACAACTGGTCTACCGTCGCGGGCCGTTGGTTTTCGTGTTCAATTTTCACCCGACCAACAGCTATACCGATTGGCGCATTCCCGTGCCGGATCTGAAGGACTATCGCGTGGTACTTAATACCGATGAGAAGCGGTTTGAAGGCCCGGGGCTATGTGCTCCAGATCAAACGTATATCGTGCAGAAAGTGGCCGACGCGGATCGGGAGCAAAGCGTGCAGATCTACTGTCCGGCTCGCAGCGCACAGGTGCTGGTGCCGGTCTGATCGTCCAGTTGCCGGATTCTTGTAACCGATGCGTGTGATCGACCTTCAAACCCTCAACTACCGCGACGCCTGGAGCGAGCAGGAACGCGTGCATGCCGAGGTACTCGAGGGTGCCGAAGAGGCGATTTTGCTCGTCGAACACCCGCCGGTCATCACTTTTGGGCGGCGGGCGGAGGATAGCGCCAAACACCTGGTGGCGTCCAGAGATTTGCTGGCCAAAATGGGGGTCGAATTGGTCGAATCGGATCGCGGCGGCGACATCACCTTTCACGGTCCCGGGCAACTGGTGGCGTACCCGATCATGCGGCTTGCGGATCATCAACTAAGTGTCGGGGCGTATGTCAAAGCGCTGGAAAACGCCGCAATGCAGACGCTTGCGCATTTTCACATTAGGTCCCACCTCGACCCAACCGCGATTGGCGTGTGGACCTCTGTGGGCAAGATCTGCGCTCTGGGCGTTCGTATCAAACGTGGCATATCGCTGCACGGGATCGCGCTGAACGTCACCACCGACCTATCCTATTTCAACTTGATCGTCCCCTGCGGCGTATCCGGTAAACCCGTCACCAGCATGGCGCAGATTCTGCAAAAAAATGTCCCGCCCATCGACGACGTGAAACGTATGTTAGTGGACCGGATTACCGCTTGCGTTGCCAGCGGTCGCCGTAACAATGCCTTGAGATGAACTTTGCCGCCGCCATCAGTACCGCAGTCGACCCCGAAGCCGCTGTCCATGACATCATTGAACAAATCCGGCCTCACGGGTCCGCGTTTTCGCTGGCGACGATCTTCTACACGCCCAAACACAACGGTGACGCCGACTCCATTGCCCAAACGCTGATTGAGACCTTTGATCTGCCCTGCCTGATCGGCTGTTCGTGTGAAGGCGTGATCGGCGCGGGTCGGGAGATCGAAAAAGGGCCCGCACTATCGGTGCTGTTTGGAAATCTGCCGGGCGCATCGGCGTCGGCGTTTCATATCAGCAAAGCCCAGTGGGACGCGGCGTTGGCGGATGACGATGGCTTTGCAGATCACTTCCAGATCAAACCCGACACCCGCGCCGTGCTGGCGATGGGCGATCCGTGGACGACGCCGCTTTATCCGGTGCTGGATCAGTTTGATGCTTACCGACCGAGTGTTCCGCTCATTGGCGGGATGGCATCGGGCGCTACGCAGGCGGGGAAAAATGTGCTGCTGTTTAACGATGCCCGATTCGATGAAGGCATGGTCGGAATCTCCGTCAGCGGCGAAGTGCGGGTGGAAGCCGTTGTCAGCCAGGGCTGCCGACCCATTGGCCGGGCGTTTGTGATCACCAAGGGACAAGCCAATGTCATCGAACAACTCGGCGGACGACCGGCGTTGGAAGTCTTGCAGGAAGTCGTCGACACCTTGTCCGAAGCCGACAAACAAATGCTGTCCCAAGGCCTGCTGCTTGGCCGGGCGATGGACGAATACAAGGACACGCTTAAGCGTGGGGATTTTGTCATGCGCAACGTGATCGGCATCGACAACACGTCCAAACATATCGCGGTCGGCGATCGGGTGCGGGTGGGTCAAACGATCCAGTTCCATGCCCGCGATGCGGCGACTGCGGATGAAGAATTGAAGTTGCTGCTGGCGTCGCGACAAACCGCCCGACCCGCCGGGGCGTTGTTATTTAGTTGCAACGGGCGTGGCACGCGCCTCTTCGCATCGGCGGACCATGACGCGCATGTCGCCGCCGAGCAAATGCCCGATGTCCCCGTTGTCGGCTTCTTCGCCGCCGGTGAACTTGGCCCGGTCGGAGGGAAAAACTTCATCCACGCCCATACCGCAAGCTTCGCGCTGTTTTCAGAAAGATGATGGAACCACTGAGAAACGGAGGCACGGAGAAATGCGACTGCAAATCACGAACCGGGCAATTTCTGGTAACCGATCCAATCGGAGTGTGACCTGATGCGTTCCACCGGCCCGGCGTGGCCTTACATTTTGCCGTTTGCGGTCTTCATGGCCTTTACTTTTGCGGGTGGGACGTGGAAGGACTATTACCCGCAGAGCTATGCGCTCAAGACCGTCATCGTCGCCATTCTGCTGTGGGTGTGCTGGCGATACTACACTCGCGTTCGCTGGACCCACATCGGATGGGGCGTGGGGTTTGGCGTGCTGGGCGTCATCCAGTGGATCGGGATGGAAAAACTGCTGATGAGCCAGGACTGGCTCAATTGGACGCGGATGAGCCGCGATATTCAGGCCGATGCGTTTAGGCCGCACGAGTTTTTTGAGACGCAATTTGCGATGTGGTCATTTATCGCGATCCGCTGGGCCGGGGCGTCGCTGCTCGTGCCGGTGATGGAGGAACTCTTCTGGCGCGACTATCTGTGGCGGTCGATCGCCAGCCCCAACGACTTTCATCTCCACGACGTTGGCGAATACGACAAGACCGCTTTCTTTGTCGTTCCACTGGTCTTTGCCACCGTCCACCCGCAATGGCTGACCGCGATCGTCTGGGCCTTGATGATCGGCTTTCTACTGCTCAAAACGCGTAGTATCGGGGCCTGCATCATCGCCCACGGGCTGACCAACTTTCTCCTCGGGGCCTATGTGCTGTTTGCGCACCATGTCCTGAAATGGGACGAATGGTATTTCTGGTAAATCGACGCGACACCATCAGGTTGACTTCACGTCGATGCAAAGCACGTACATCCGTTCATTGGATGCATCGCGAAATGTCGCGCTGAGCGTGCGGCAAAGGTGCCCGCTGGCCAGCGACACATACGGCTCGGTGACGTACCGACTGCTGTCGTTGTCCAAAAGGGCGTGATAATAGGTCTTGAGCGAATGATCGCACCCTTTTTCGGCCGGGCGAAACATCAGGCTGGTGGGCGGCAGTTCGTGAGCGTTGAAGATCGTATCGGTCACCTGAGTCCCACGATGATCCATCACATAGGCGCACTCGATGTCGGGATAGCTGCGAATGGTCCTCGCGATCACGCTTGAAAAGGCGGCCACATCCACCACGCCCAGTTCGCTGAGCATCGAATCGAGCAAAATCGCGTGCATCCGGCGTTCGATCTTGTTGTGGTTGATCGTATTGACCATGTGATCACGAAAATGTCCGGTGATGGTGTTGACCGCCTGAAGTGCTGAATCGGTGTCTCGCTCGCTGCCCGATCCGGGTCGATGAATCAAAAACCCTTGCAGCAAATCCGCCCCACGCTCGAGTGCGACGACCGCCTGCTTGCTGGTCTCAATCCCTTCGGCGACCACCAGCGACCCAATCCGCCGACCCAGACCCACCAGCGATGAAAAGACTTCGTCGCAGCAATGGTCCGACCCCAGTCGGCCGCACAGCGAGCGGTCGATCTTGAGAATATCCGGGCGAATCAGTGCGATTCGTTCCAGATTGCTGTGGCCGGACCCGACATCATCGACCGCGATCAGCATCCCGTGCTCGCGCAGTCGGGTGACGAGCCGATCAAGCCGCTCAACGGCATCGAACTGGCTTTCGACCATTTCCAGCACGATGGATGACGCCGGAATCTGTAATGCCCCTGCCAGGTCGATTAACTCTTCGGCGCGGCGATCGGTGCTGAGGGCGTCGATATCGACATTCATAAATAGCAGCATCTGCCGTTGAAACCCACGTCCGGCAAACAGTCGCAATGACTGATTGCGTGCGGCACGATCAAACGCATGCAGCATCCCCTGTGCATGTGCGGCATCAAACAATTGCTTGGGCGGGACCAATTGTCCTGAGTCCGGATCGATCCCACGCACCAGAGATTCCACCCCAATAACCGCTTTTCGGCGAACCGAAACGATCGGCTGAAAATGGGTCACCAATCCGCCAGATTGCACCAGCGACGAAATGCTGACCGATGTTGACACGTCTGCCATGACTGCTCCAAAATCCTTTGTTCCCGCCTGTCACATCGGGCTATTTGCATCAGTGCTTTGCTGTGAAAATGGGGTAATTTTAGTTTTCGGATTCTCGGACCCAACCACGTCCGACAACCTTGCCCAATGAACGGGCAACGCGTGTCACTGTCAGAAAACCTGCATAGCAAATATACTCCGCGGCACGATGTCGCAATCTGACGCGCCATGGACGGTCGAACGCGTGCTCTCATGGACACGCGGCTATTTCGAGCGAAAGCATCTCGAATCGGCCCGGCTGTGCGCCGAACTCATCATCGCCCATGTGCTGGATGTGCCGCGCATCAAGCTTTACACCAATTATCAGCAGGTTCTCAGCGATGCCGAACTGACGAAATTGCGCGATCTGGTCAAACGCGCCGGCGAAGAAGAACCGATCGGCTACCTGACCGGCCGGGCCCATTTTTTCAATCTGGAGCTGGAGATTCGCCCCGGCGTGCTGATCCCGCGCCCGGATACTGAAACCCTGGTCGAACAGGTGATGAGTCTGATCAAACACACCGTCGGGTTTGAAGCCCCGCGGATCCTCGATCTTTGCACCGGCAGCGGTGCGGTGGCGCTGGCGATCGCGCATCACGTCAAGTCGGCGATGGTAGTTGCGAGCGATATCGACGATCAAGCGATTGCTGTCGCTCGGGCCAATATCGACAAACACAATCTGGCCGATCGGGTGACGCTGCTGCAAGGTGATCTGTTTGCGGCGTTGGATGCGTATATCGACAAAACGCCGTTCGACATCGTCACCGCCAACCCGCCGTACATCGCCAGCGGGAAAATGTCCGCATTGCCGCGACATGTGCGGGATTACGAGCCGCATCTGGCGCTGGATGGCGGACCTGATGGACTCGATCCGCACCGGCGCATCCTCTCCGGTGCTGTCGACCGTATCCGAGCCGGGGGGCGGGTGCTTCTGGAGATCGCGTTCGATCAACAGGAAGCCGCGATCGACATGTCTGGGCAATTCCCGGCATTTACCGATCCTAAAATCCTCCGCGACCACGCCGGCCACCCGCGCGTGCTGGCACTGACCCGGAGCAACCCATGATCGGACATTTGTTGCTCCAATCCTCCGGTTTCTTCAGCCAGGAACAAGCGCCCTGGCTGATCATCGGCGCGGGCGTGTTTCTCATCACCTACATCATCATCCGGCCATTCATGCGGCGCAAAAAGGACCCGTTCGACAAACCCGCGTTTGGCCGATCGCTGTCGCAGCAACGCACTGTCGAACGTCAGATGGAAAGCCTGCTCGTCGAGTTGACCGAGATGACCCGACAGATGTCCGCACAACTCGACACCCGCTCTGCCAAGCTCGAACACCTGCTGGAAGAGGCCGACCGAAAGATCATCGAACTCAAACGGGCCAATGAGGGGTCGGTTCTGGAACGCGTGCCCATTGATGCTCCGTACGAGAGTCCCGCGCCACCGATCGCTTACCCGCCCAATCCCGATCATGTGCCGGTTTATCACCTGGCCGATGCGGGTAAATCGATTGCACAGATCGCCGCGGAGCTATCGCGTCCTTCAGGGGAAATTGAGCTGATTCTGGCATTGCGACAGAGATAGGATCAAGACATGTCCACCAATCAGGCGCTTGCCAATCTCTTCAAAACCGCCGCCGCCGTCATGGAAATTCGTGGCGAGCCGATCTTCAAATCGATCGCGTTCAGCAAGGTCTCGCGGCTGCTCGATGACATGAGCGTTGATGTGGGTAAAGCCGTCGAAGACGGCTCGATCGCGACGATGACTGGCATTGGCAAATCGTCACGCAAGATCATCGAAGATTTTGTCCGCACGGGCATCTCTCCGGATATCGAGGAGATCAAAGCCAGCATCCCCGCCGGGCTGATCCCGATGCTGGCGATCCCGTCGTTGGGGCCTAAGACGATTGCGCTTTTCTGGCGTGAGCGAAACATCACCTGCATTGACCAACTCAAGATCGCGATCGAAACCGGGCAATTGGAGGGGATCAAAGGGGTTGGTGCGAAAAAAATCCAGTCGATCAAGGAGGGCATCGAATTGCTTGCCGCCATCGGCGGGCGCAAAGGGCTGGTCGATGTCCTGCCGCTGGCGATGACCCTGCTGCAACAAGTGCGCCAGTTGCCCGGCATCGTCCGGGCCGAAGTCGCGGGCAGTTTGAGACGCTGGAAGGAGACGATCGGCGATGTCGATATCGTCGCCTCGATCACTTCAGATGACGCCGGGATGACAATCACCGAGGCGTTTACCCGTTTTCCGCAAGTGACCAAGATTCTGGGACAAGGGCAGACCAAAGCATCGGTGCTGACCGAGGCGGGCGTGCAGGTCGATCTGCGGATCATCCCAGACAAGCATTTTGGTGCCGCCATCCAATATTTCACTGGATCGAAGGAACACAACGTCAAACTGCGCGGATTGGCGCAGGCGAAGCAGATGACGCTCAACGAGTGGGGGCTTTATCGGCTGGATGAATACGACAAATCCGAGAAGCAGCCAGGCAAACCGCCGACGACCGAGCCGGTGGCATCGGTGAATGAGGCCGACATATACCAATCGCTGGGGCTACAATATGTCGCACCCGAGCTTCGCGAAGACCGGGGCGAGATCGAATTGGCGCAAAAATCGCAACTTCCGACGTTGATCGGCGTCGAAGATATCTGCTGCGATCTGCACACGCACACCACCGCGTCCGATGGCGAAAACAGCATCGAACAGATGGTGATAGCGGCGCAGGAAAGGGGATATCACACGATTGCGATCACCGACCATTCCAAGAGTCAGGTGATCGCCAACGGGTTATCGGTCGATCGGCTGCTGGCGCACGTGAAGGCGATCCGCAAGATCGCCGATCGGTATAAGGGTATTCGCGTGCTGGCCGGGTGTGAAGTGGATATTTTGGTCGATGGTACGCTGGATTTTGAGGCCTCGGTGCTGGCTGAATTGGATATTGTGGTGGCGTCACCGCACGTGTCGTTAAAGCAGGATACTGCCAAAGCGACCGACCGGATTTTACGGGCAGTCGAGACGCCGTATGTAAACATCATCGGACACCCGACGGGGCGGCTTATCAACGCCCGGGCGGGTTTGCCGGTAGCATTTGAAACGGTCTTTGCCCGAGCAGCCCAGATGGGTGTCGCGATGGAGATCAACGCCGGCTGGCCTCGGCTGGACCTGAATGATGTCAACGCCCGTGCGGCACGGGAAGCGGGCGTCAAATTGTCGATCAACACCGACGCCCATTCGGTCGGTGGGTTGGACGGCATGATCCTGGGCGTCTCGGTCGCAAGACGCTCGGGTGCAGGTAAAGCGGACGTGATCAACACGTTTGCGACAAGTGAGTTGATGGCGTTCATCGAACGAAAACGATAGACGTTTGGGGAATTGCAGTTGTTGTCAGAAGGATTGTTGAAGATGCGTGTTGTACCGACGTTGCTGGCTGTGTTTCTCTCGATCGCATTTCTCGCCCCACCGGCGTGGTGCGCCGACGATCCGATCGCGGCCGGGGACGCGTATCTGGCGAACAAACAGTATCAGGAGGCGTTGGAGCAGTATCTGACCCGCCTCCGCGCCGACGCGCGCGACCCTGCAGCCCTTCATGGTGCGGGGTTGGCGTATGCCGCACTGCGCAAACCGGCTCAGGCGATGCAGCATCTGGAAAAGGCCTACGGGGTCACGCCGCAGGATCGCACCGTCGTAGCGAATCTGGCACTGGTGCTGTTTGCCAACGACAGTCAGCCGCGCGCGTGCAAAATCGTCAGCGACTATCTCTCACTCAGCCAACAGACACCCGATGAGCCGCTATTGCACGCGCTCTACTTCATGCTCGAAAATGCCAGCGACACGACGCGCAAAAGCCGCCTCTATGACACCGCCGCTGCGCTGGCGCTGAGCTACACCAAGTCGCTTGAGCAGCAACGCCCGAATTATCGCAAATGGGGCACCGGTTGGGTGAGCCAGGAAACCTACGACGCCCGTATCGCCAAACAAAAGAAGGCCAAGGTCGATCTGGATGAACTGGAAGGCATGATCAAGCGATCGGATCGCGATATCGCCGATGCCGAACAGCAGGGACGCGAGATCGAGTCGCGGGTTCGTCGCGGATTTGATCCGGTTTCACGGCTTCTCTTGCAGCAAAACGTGGTCACTCGCCTGCAAACGACCCGCGAGGTATTGGTCAAACGTCGCGACGAACTGCGTCGGTCAAACGATTCGCCTTTCCGC
>JBGSMH010000037.1:0-4874 GCA_041740275.1 Phycisphaerae bacterium | reverse complement strand
AACCTGCCCGAATCGACCCCGTTACGCCAGCCATTTGTCCAGTCTGGTAATTTGGGCAGACTTTTGCGGTTTTTCGGTTTCGGGTACGCTAAACTTGTTACCTCAGTCGCAGCGAAGTTTGGTCGATAGACCAGACAAGCGAACGCGCCGGGTGCGGGTTTTGTCTAACCCGAGGGTGCTTCAGCGGTCTGAGTCCGCGAGAAAAGGAAAAAGAATTATGGAAGTCACGATTATCGGCTGTGGTTATGTGGGTTTGGTTACCGGGGTGTGTCTGGCGTCGATCGGGCATTCTGTCCGAGGCGTTGAAAAAGACGCCCGCAAGCTCAAAAGCCTACAAGACGGGCATTGCCCGATCTTCGAACCCGGCCTGCAGGAGTTGATGAACGAAGCAATCAGCAATGGATCGATTTATTTTACCGACGATGTCAAAAAGGCGTCAAGGGACACTGAGATCGTTTTCCTCTGTGTCGGTACCCCGCCCAAGCCCGACGGCACGGTCGATATGACCTACCTGGAGACCGCCGGCAAGGAAGTCTGCGATGCCTTGGCAGAAGCCAACATCGATATGCTGACGACCATCATCGTCAAATCGACCGTTCCCTGTGGCACCAATCGCAAGTTGCATAACTTCCTCAAGAGCCAGACCAAGGCCCATTTTGCGGTCGTCTCCAACCCAGAGTTCCTCAAGGAAGGCACTGCCGTTCAGGATTGCCTCAATCCCGACCGCATCGTCATCGGCGGCGAATCGGTCGAGGCCTTTCGCATGACCCGCCGACTGTACGATCCGCTCGTCAAACGCGAAGAAAACTTCATGACCATGAACTGGGAAAGCTCGGAATTGAGCAAGTACGCAGCCAACAGCATGCTGGCGGCGCGTATCTCATTCATGAACGAACTAACCATCCTCTGCGAACACTACGGCGCGGATATCGAAGACATCCGCAAGGGCATCGGTTCCGATTCGCGTATCGGCTCGGCGTTTCTCCGTGCGGGTTGTGGATATGGCGGGTCGTGCTTCCCCAAAGACGTTGCTGCGATGGAGCACATCTCCCGCGCCGCCGGGCATGAGTCGCTGTTCGTTTCGGCGATCCAGACCGTCAACAAGAATCAGAAAAAGCGCTTCGTCCAGAAGATCGTCGAAAAACTGGGTCGCCCGATCGAAGGCGCGACCATCGCGGTCTGGGGCCTGGCATTCAAGGCCGACACCGACGACATCCGCGAATCGGCCTCCATCGACGTCATCCAGCACCTGCTTGATGCCGGCGCGACCGTGCGTGCCCACGATTACAAGGGCATGGAAAACATGAAACAAATGTTCAAGGACAAGGTGCAGTGGATGCCCGACCCCGTCACCGCCGCCACCGGTGCTGACGCGATCGCGCTGTGTACGGATTGGCCTCAGTATACGACCCAGCCGTTCCGCAAGATCGCCGCGACGATGAACGTCCCGATCATCTTTGACGGCCGAAACTGCCTCAATCGCGATGTGATGCGTGAAAACGGCTTCCAGTACTACCCCATGGGCCGTCCGTCCGTAGAACAGACCCTGCACCTGCGCAGCCGCGTCTGATCGACCCGGCATTCGTCCATCCAGAACCGAAAAAACCCCCGTCAGCGATGACGGGGGTTTTTGCTTGATCTGAACCGCATGTCGCATCCGTGATCCCGCCCGATCACTCCAGAATCATCAGCAAATCCCCCGCAGCGATTGTGCTGCCCAGTTTGACTTCGACCGAGCCGACCACGGCGTCGCGCGGGGCGTAGACGGCGGTCTCCATCTTCATCGCTTCGATGCTCAGCAGTTTTTCGCCTTCCTTGACGGTCTGGCCCATCTTGACCGCGATCGTGCTGATCTTGCCGGGCATCGGGGCACCGACATGGTGGGCGTTGTCGGCGTCGGCCTTGGGTTGCTTGTGAAGGTTGCCTTCCAGCGAGCGATCATTGACGCGCACCTCGCGTGGCTGGCCGTTGAGTTCAAAGAATACCGTGCGCGTGCCGTCGTCGTGGGGTTCGCCGATCGTGAGGAATCGAACCACCAGCGTCTTGCCCGGCTCCAGTTCGATATTCACCTCTTCGCCGGTCTGCAAGCCGTAGAAAAACGTCGGCGTGGGCAACACCGAAGTGTCACTGTACAGCCGCAAATGCTCCTGCAAATCGGCAAACACCTGCGGATACATCAGATGCGCCATGACGTTGTCATCGCTGACTTCGCGCTTCAATTTGTCGGTCAACTCTTTCCTGATCTTCTTCAGATCCGCCTTGGGTAGCGACGCCGACAGCCGGCCTTTGTGCGGCTTAACACCGGCCGAATCTAGGATGATCTTCTGCAACTGCTTCGGCCACCCACCGTGCGGCACGCCGATGGAGCCTTGCATCATCTCCACCACACTCTTGGGGAAACTCAGCTTCTTCTTCGGATCAAGCACATCCGCCGGTGTCAGGTTGTTCGTCACCATGAACAACGCCATGTCACCCACCACCTTGCTCGACGGCGTAACCTTCACGATATCGCCAAAGAGTTGGTTGACCTGTGCGTACGCGTTGGCGACGTCTTTCCAGCGTTCGTCCAGGTGCAGCGATTTGGCCTGCTGTTTGAGATTGGTGTATTGCCCGCCGGGCATTTCGTGCAGATAGACCTCGGCGGTGGGGCTCTTGATGTCCTCTTCGAAAGGATAATAAAGCTGCCGCACCTGCTCCCAATACAGCGCCACATCGTCCAGCGCCTCGACATCCAGCTTGGTATCGCGCGGCGTGTTCTTCAGTGCGGCCACGATCGAGTTCAGATTCGGCTGACTCGTCGTTCCACTAAACGCGCTGATCGCACCATCGACAATATCCACCCCCGCGTCGGCAGCACGCAGGATCGATCCTGCGTTGATGCCGCTCGTGTCGTGCGTGTGAAAATGCAGCGGAACACCGATCTCACTCTTGAGCGCCTTCACCAACGCATACGCCGCATAGGGCTTGCAAAGACCGGCCATGTCCTTGATCGCGATGATATGCGCACCTTGCTTGACCAGTTGCTTGGCAAGATAGACGTAATACTTCAGCGAATACTTGGTTCGCTTGGGATCGAGAATATCCCCTGTGTAACAGATGGCGGCCTCGCAGATGCTGTTGGTTTCCTCACGCACCGCGGCCATCGCGACCGTCATCGTGTCGGCGACATTCAGCGAATCGAAGATACGGAACACATCCATCCCGCGTGCACCGGCGTGCTTCACAAACTCACGCACCACGTTGTCAGGATAATTGGTATACCCCACCGCATTGCTGCCGCGGAAAAGCATCTGTAAGAGCACATTCGGCACTTTCTCACGAAGCTGCGACAGCCGATCAAACGGGTCTTCCTGAAGGAAACGCATCGCGGTATCGAACGTCGCCCCGCCCCAGCATTCCAGACTGAACAGCCCGCTGAGATGATGCGCGTAAAAGTCCGCGATCTTCACCATGTCATAGGTTCGCATCCGCGTCGCCAGCAACGACTGATGCGCATCGCGCATCGTCGTGTCGGTGATCAACAAAGACTTCTGCTTAAACACCCACTGACAAAACGCCTCCGGCCCCATCTCCTTCAACTTCGATCGCGTCCCGGCCGGTACGGATTTGGTGTGATCCACCGGCGGGGAGGTCGGCACGGGCAGATCGCGATTGCGATTGATCTTGCCCTTCACATCCGGCCGACCATTCACCACTACATCGCCGATGTAACTGAGGATTTTTGTCGCCCGATCCTTGCGGGCATTGAGTTGAAACAACTCCGGGTGCGTGTCGATGAACGTCGTCGTCGCATCGCCTTCGACAAACGTCGGGTGATTGATCAGGTTTTCCAGAAACGGGATGTTGCTCTTGACCCCGCGCACGCGAAACTCACGCAGTGCCCGATCAGTTCGGCGGATCGCGTCGTAGGGCGTTTGTCCCCATGCGGTCAGCTTCACCAGCAGCGAATCAAAATAAGGCGTGATCACCGCACCACTAAACGCCGACCCGCCATCGAGGCGAATCCCAAACCCCGCCGGCGAACGATACGTGCTGATACGCCCGTAATCGGGGATGAACTTGTTCTCCGGGTCTTCGCTGGTAATGCGGCACTGAATCGCCGTCCCATTCGTCTCGATCTCCGACTGCTGCGGGATGTTGATCGGCGATTCGTGCAGCTTCTTGCCCTGGGCCACCAGTATCTGCGTCTTGACGATATCAATGCCCGTCACCTGCTCTGTGACGGTGTGCTCGACCTGCACGCGCGGATTGACTTCGATGAAGAAGAAATCGCCACGATCGGCATCGACCAGAAACTCCACCGTACCGGCGGCGACATAGTTGGCATTCTTCATCAATCGCACGGCGGCGTTGCAGATCTCTTCGCGCAGCTTGCGCGGCAGATTAAACGACGGGGCGATCTCGACCACCTTCTGGTGCCGGCGTTGCACCGAGCAATCGCGTTCCCACAGGTGAACCAGGTTGCCGTGCTTATCGCCGATAATCTGCACTTCGATGTGTTTGGCGCGTTTGATGTAGCGTTCGACGAAGACTTCGGATCGGCCAAACGCCGCACCGGCTTCGCGCTGGGCTTCTTCCAGTTTGCCTTGCAGGTCTTCGGGGTTTTCGACCACGCGCATCCCGCGTCCGCCGCCGCCGAAACTGGCTTTGATGATGATCGGATAGCCGATCTCCTTGGCGGCCTTGGCGACGGTCTTCAGGTCTTTCATCCCGTGCTGCGTGCCCGGCACGGTCGGCACACCCGCAGCATCGGCCAGCTTCTTGGCTTCGGTCTTGTCGCCAAACATTTCTAACATTTCCGCGGTCGGGCCGACAAACGCGATGCCCGCATCGCGACACGCCCGCGCCAGTCCGGCGTTCTCGGACAAAAATCC
>JBGSMH010000036.1:0-7986 GCA_041740275.1 Phycisphaerae bacterium | reverse complement strand
ATTTCAGGTGGTTTGCCTTTCAGTCTGTAGAGTGGCAAAACAAAAGGGGCTGTCACCAGAATCCAGCCCAGCACGTTCGACTACGACCCGGCCGAGAATCGCAAGCGTTTCCTCGCCCCCAACGGCGTGGTGACCGGTACCACCTTCGAAGTCGCGAATCGCGTGTTGACGCACACTGCCACCAGTTGGTGGGGTCCGCAGGTACTCATGCGGATCGCTCCCCGTGATGCAGACGAGGCCGAGCGGGACGGGTCGGATCGTTTTGCGAAGGGGAGTTGGGTCATCCGTTTCGCCTCACTCGGATCCGGGGTGTCGAACTGAACTGCGCCGGACACGGTCCCAGCAAAGCTGGGACCGCCGGGTGGGTGCGTGGGGGGGGACAACGTGGTGTCAGGGAAGGCAAGAAATCGGCGGATTTGCCTGCTTTTACCGCCGACTTTTGAGGTTTTCGGGGATATAGTGGGTTGGTCGTTTTCGCTGTGTTTGGGGATGCGTTTTTCGTATTTCCACGCGCTGCGATCGTTCGGTGCACAAGTGAAAGGAGGACTAATCTCCGGCCGGAAAGGTAGGAGTTGCAACAGTTGCACGCTGGCGCGCAACACTGAAGGGGTGTCCGATTCGACAAGTCTCGCGGCGGCCAGCAGTTACGTTTTTTGCGTGGGTCAAAACGGATGCAACAAATGCAACAAGTGAAAAGTTGTGGGCAGTGGGCGGTGGGCAGTGGGCAGGAGGCGGAAGGGTTTGGAGTTTGACGTTTCGAGTGTTGGACTTACTCACGACCCCCGACCCACGACCCACGAGTCACCCCTGACTTGCTCGCATTTATCGACCCACTCGATACACTTTCGCGTCTTATGAAAATCGATCAAAATCTGACGGCGAGGGATCTTTCGGCTCAGGTGACACGCGTTTTTGACATCGCGGCCCGCAAGTGTGTGCAACTCGACAAATCGTGGGATGCGGCCAAAGGCACGCCGGTCTTTACGGTGGCGGGACAATACGCCACACGCGGGTGGACCGAATGGACCGAAGGGTTCATGTACGGCAACTCGATCCTGGCGTTTGATGTCACCGGCGAGAAGAAACTGCTCGATATCGGCCGACGCCGGACCGTCGAACGGATGGCCAGCCATGTCACGCACATCGGCGTACACGATCACGGGTTCAATAACCTCTCCAGTTACGGCAACCTTCGCCGACTGATGCGGGAGAAAAAAATCCCCCACAACGAATGGGAGATGAACTTTTACGAACTGGCGATCAAGGCGTCTGGCGCGGTGCAGGCGTCGCGCTGGAGCGGCGCGTATCCAGTCGCGTCCAAATACACCGCCGGTGCGACGGCGCTGGGCTATGTCTATTCGTTTAACGGCCCGCATTCGCTGTTTGTCGATACGATGCGAACGATCCGTATTCTGGGCGTCGCGTGGCAACTGGGGCACCGATTGATGCACGAGAACGACAAGAAAGCGGATCTGCTGAAGCGATCGGTCCTGCACGGCTTGACGACCAATCAGCACGTCATTTTCCACGGTGCGAGTGACCACACCTATGACGTGCGTGGACGCACCGCGCACGAGGCGGTTTTCAATCGCAACGACGGCAACTTCCGATGCCGATCGACCCAGCAGGGCTACAGTGCCTTTTCCACATGGACGCGCGGTTTGGCCTGGGCGATGCTTGGGTATGCCGAGGAATTGGAGTTTTTCCAGACCATCGACGCCAAGACGTTTGAGCAATCGACGGGCCTGAAAAAGAAGGATGTTGTCGCCGCCTACGAACTGGCGGCGCGGGACACGTGCGATCACTATATCGACGACGTCTCGGCCCTCGACGGAATCACCTACTGGGACGACGGTGCCCCGAATCTGCACAAACTCGGCGACTGGCAGTCACGCAACGCCGATCTGGAACAGGACGAAGAACCGGTCGATGCCAGCGCCTCGGCGATCGCGGCACAGGGCTTGATCCGCTTTGGAAACTATCTTGGCAAGTCCAAGGGCAAGCGATATCTGCAGGCCGGTCTGAGCGTCGCCCGCACGTTGACCGAAGCGCCGTACCTCAGCACCGATCCGAAACACCAGGGGCTGCTGCTGCACAGTGTTTATCATCAGCCGAATCACTGGGATTACATCCCCAAAGGCCGCCGCGTGCCCGTGGGCGAATCGAGCATGTGGGGCGACTATCACCTGCTGGAGCTATCGCTCCTGGTGAAGCGCATGAGCGAAGGCAAGTATGTCACATTTTTCGACCGGCCGTCGTAAGGAAGTCTACTTCACTTTTTCCAGCAGCATGAACCGCTGCGGGATCAGGTCGTCGGCGATGCCGTCCATCGGGAAGGCCTTGTGCTCGTCATTGCTGGTGTGATCGATCCACAGATTGATCGGGCGAATCACCGCCAGCTTGTCGTTGTGTTTGACGATCAGTTGCGCCTGTAACTTGCTGCGGTCGATGAAGTACCACGAGTTCTGGAATCGCCACATGGTCTCGCGTTTCCAGTTTTGGCTGGGGATGCGAACCATTAGCACCTCGGCTTCGGGTTGTTCCTTTTTCCAGGCCTCGATCGCGAGGGTTTCGATCTTTTTACGGTCGGCATTGGTGTAGGCGTCGTTGGGTAGCGTGTTGGAGTTGATGATCCCTTCGCTCAGTGCCTGCTGCTTCTTGGCCAATTCTGCTTTGAAGCCGGTGATCCGATCGGCGGCGAGTTTGGCGGCGTCGGCATCAATCGCCTGCAAGAGGACCAGTTTGTCGGCGGCAAAATCCATCTGCTGCGGGATCCCGCCGGTGAAAAACGCGGGCTTCTGTTCCTTGACCGCCTGATCGGACAACTCACCCGCCCGTTTCAGATCTGCCTCAATCTCACCCGGCAATGCCTGCTTCTGCTGCTTGGCCAGTTCGATAAACGCACCGAGCTTTTCCTTGAAATGCGTGCTCGTGCCGATCAGTCGCTTGCCGGCATCGGTCTGCTGCTGCATGAGCAGCGCGTAATCCTTGACGATGCGGTCATGCTCCTTGGCGGCCTGTGGGATTTCGATCACCGCGGCCGCGGCGCGGGGACGGTCGGAGATGAAAACATCCGCGTTGGCGTACATGCTCGCCAATTCGCCCAGGCGTTTGATATCCTCAGCCAGCGTCGGATGATTCTTCGGGTCCAGTGCAGCCACTAGCTTGTCATACGCCGGGATGATCACTTTTTCGGATGCCGCCACGCTCGCTTTGGATTCCTTCAGTTGATCCGCCACCTCCTGCACACCACGTCCGTCGGCAGGCAATGGCGCGAGTGCATCGTCGGCAAACTTCTCCTTGCGATGTACGTCTTCGATCGTGTTGACGGCGGCCTGCAGTGTGCCGATCGGGACCAACAGCGGGTCTGCGGCTTTGGTGACCGTCTCGGCGACCTGAGCTATCGCGGCGGCTTTGCCGGTCACATCGCGCGTGTGGAAACGCGCGTTTTTCAGATTCTCTTCCTGTTTGTAATCGAGCTTGGTGCCCGCATCTGCCGGAGGCTTGGGCTGTGCCTGAGGCTTGGCCGGATCGGGGGCGGCGCCCGGCTTGGCGTCAGGTTTGGCGGCAGCACCCGGATTGGCGATCGCGGTCTCCATGTCCGTGACCGATTTCTGCAACTGATCGACGCGAGCCTTAAGTGCCTGCACCTGCGCTTCGTCGGCAGGAAGTTTTCCCAGCCGAGCGTTTACCGTCGCGATCGACGTCTTGACCGCTGCCAATCGACTCAGTGTCAACCTGCCGCGGGAACCGGTGATATTGCCCGTTGCACCATCACTGGCGACCTTGAAGTTGGCTTCGCCTTGGCCGATATGCTTGATCGCGTCGTCGTATAGCTGCTTCTGCGTGGCGTCCAGATCGGCCTGTGCGCCTGCGACAAATAGCATCATCGTGGCGGCAGCCAGAGCGGTGGCGGGGAATGGTCGGATTCGCATTTTCAATGGTCTCCTCGTCAAAGTGCGATTAGCCGTGAATCTTTGATGAACATATCACCCCTGAAGACGACAGAAAAGCAAGATTTTGTATCTGCGGCCAAATTTTGCCACGCAAAAAGGGTTTTGAGGCAGGTTTTGTGTAGGAAAAAGCCCACGCAAAGATCGTCCGCGTGGGCCTGATGCGCCCTCAAATCCACTGATCGCGCATGAGTTTGAGTTGTTCCCAATCTTCGTGACTGAACCAGTCTGGGCACTCGCTGTAATTGCCGATGAGGCGTTGGAAGAACAGTTCGGCGTCGGTCTCGATCTTTTCGCGATCCTGACCCATGTCCAGCCGCGCGGCATAGAGGTCGTCTTCTGCCGAGCAGATCCGCATCGCCTCGCGGCCGCAGGTGTCGCGGACCACATCGGCAAGATCGCGGTAGAACTTCCACGCCGAATCATCCGCAAAGGCAGGCGGGACGCAGTGGCGCGACAGGGCGTGTTTGAAATAGCGGAGTTTTTCCTCCCAGTCCAAACTCGGATCCAACGCGAGCGTCGCGTATTGGCCGACCTTGGCACTTTCATGGAGGTGGTGATTGCCATCGCGCTCGGCACGTTTGGCGAGCCGGGCGTAGTAACTCTCCGGATGCCCGATCTCGGGCATGGGTGGATATTCGGTTGCGGTTTCGACCATACCGCCCTCACGATCCAAATTCCGCTCTTACCAAGGCCCCGAATCGGACAAAGACATGACATGCCCGTGAAGCCAATACAAATCTAACCTCCTTAGCGCATTATTGACAAGAAAAATCCACCGCCAGCGTTAAAAATTCGCGATCGGTCCCATAATCAGCGATGCGGCGGAATCCGCCTGTTGCGCAAAAGTGCCCAAACACGCGTTTCCGGGTATCCTTTAACGGATAGACCATGTTGTATTTTTTCCTGGAAAACTTCCGGCTCGGACTAAAGAACCTGTATCTGCACCGGCTTCGTACGCTGCTGACCGCCTTGGGCATCATCATCGGCGTGGCGGCGGTGATTGTGATGGTCGCGATCGGGGAGGGGACCAAGCGCGAGGCGATTCTGCAGATGCAGCAACTGGGCGTGCGAAACGTGCTCATCCGATCTGTGCGCCCGCCGGAAGGGTCACAGGGCGCGCAAACGCGCGGGTTGGAGTATGGTTTGGTCGAGCGGGATTTGGCAAGGGTGCGGGCGGTTCCCGGGCTTGAGCGAATCGTCCCCATGAAGGATACTAAAAAGCCAGTCACCTATAACAGCCGGATGTTTCCTTCCTTGAGTGCGATCGCGACGACCAGCGAATTGTTCCCGGTCATCAACATGCGGCTATCGTCCGGCTCGCTCTTCACTGCATTGCAGGAGAAACAAGGCGAAGCGGTCTGCGTCATCGGCTCAGAGGTCGCACGGCAGATGTTTCCAACCGAAGACCCGCTTGGAAAAGCCATCCAGGTCGGGCAGATGCGCATTGGCATGGTGATGCTCACGGTGATCGGCGTGCTCGAACCGACTGGGCTTCGCGCCGGGGCTGACAAAGCCGGAATCATGGTCCGCGACATCGACAGTGATATCTATTTCCCGCTGGCGATCTCCCAGACGATTTTTGGCACGTTAAGTGTCCGGGTGCGCGCCGGTTCGTTCGAGCGAGAGACGCTGGAATACAGTGAAATATGGGCGCAGGTGAAGGAAGTTACTGATGTCGAGCGGACTGCCGGGGTGTTTGGGTACATGCTGGGTTTGCCCAAGCGGGAGGATGTGCAGGTCAAGGCCCCGATTGAGCTTCTCCGCGCCGCCGAGCAGCAGGCGCGGATGTTTAACTACATCATGGGTTCGATCGCCGGTTTTTCGCTGATCGTAGGCGGGATCGGGATTATGAACATCATGCTGGCGACGGTGACCGAGCGCACGCGTGAGATCGGCATTCGCCGGGCACTGGGCGCGAAACAGAAGCACATCACTTTGCAGTTTTTGATCGAGACGACCGCGATTTCACTCACCGGCGGATTGATTGGCGTCGGTTGCGGCATGTTGCTGGCGTGGGGCTTGCCGATCGTACTGCAAACCTTTGGTATCAAAGGGTTTCCCACCGCAATCGCGGCTTGGAGCGTCGTGGGCAGTTTCCTGATCAGCGGATTGATTGGCGTTTTCTTCGGGCTCTACCCCGCCATCACCGCCGCCCGGATGAACCCAATCGAAGCACTGCGGCACGAATAAATCGTCCGCGCCCCTCGTTGCCTCCCCAACCCTATTCGTCCGGCCTCAGCATTCGGCCAAGCTTTTTGAGCCCGTGGAACATCCGCGACCGCAGCGTCACCGCTTTGGCACCGGTGACGACCTCCATCTCCGCATAGCTCATGTCCTGGAAAATGCCCATGACGATCACTTCCTTCTGATCGGGCGGCAGGTCGTCCATGGCCTTGAGCACGCGGGCGATTTCCTCGCGTTGTTCGGCGTCGTCGGTGGCCTGATTGGCAACCACGTTCGGGTCGCCGGTCTGGTCGGCGTTTTCGATCTTTAGCTCGGCGAAGTTCCGCACCGGCGACCGCTTTTTCCGGCGTGCGTTATTAATCGCCAGATTTCGGGCGATCGTGAAAAGCCAGGTGCTGAACTTGGCCGGATAGCGATAGGTGGGCGCGAACCGAAAAGCCCGCAAAAAGACTTCCTGACCGATCGATTCGACATCCTCGACATTGCCCAGCATGCGATACAAAAATGACAGGACGGCCTGATTGTATCGCTCGTAAAGCAGGGCGTAGGCTTGTTTGTCGCCTTCCTGCGTGCGACGCATCAGGTCTTCGTCGCTTGCCCGGCCCAACGCGACGGGGGTGAGCGTGATGGGCGGCGTGACGTCCGGCACCGCCGCCTCTTTGGCAACGGCGGGGGGGACGGGTTTGCTATCACGAACGCCACGCTTCAATCGGCCTCCACATCGCCGTTATCAAGAATCAAGCTAACCAAGATTGACACCAATGGAAAGTTTTGGGTTTTGAATCTTGCGCGCTTGAGCACGCCGGGGTGACGAACATTGGCATTGCTTTGCCAATTGTCTTGATCCACAGGCATCCCCTCTCTACACTCGCCAAGGTATTTGGGAAAAACCATTCGCATTTCATACGAGGTGATTTGACATGAAAAACGCCATGAAGCTGGTCGTTGCGGTCTGCGCGCTGGTGATGGGTTGGGTTTCGCCGGTCAACGCGCAGGAAATCGTGATCGGCCAATACGCGTCACTGACCGGGGAAATCGCCAACTTCGGCAAATACACCGATTTGGGCGTGCAGTTGGCGGTGCTGGAGCGAAACGCCAAGGGCGGGATCGACGGCAAGAAGATCGTCCTCAAAACCTACGATTCGCGCGGCCAGCAGAAGGACGCCAAAAGCGCGGTCACCCGGCTGATCACGCAGGACAAAGCCATCGCGGTCATCGGCGAGGTTGCTTCGTCGCTCTCGATCGCCGGCGGACAAGTCTGCCAGGAAAACGGCATCCCGATGGTCACGCCATCTTCGACCAATCCGGATGTGACCGCGATCGGGGATAGGATTTTCCGCGTCTGCTACACCGACGATTTGCAGGGGCTGTATGCCGCCAAGTTCGCCAAGGAAAAGGGCTGGAAAACCGCCGCCATCTTGTACGACCGCAAGCAGGCGTATTCGGTGGGGCTGATGGATGGGTTTAGCGATGCCTTTGAAGATGCCGGTGGCAAGGTCGTGATCGATCAGGCCTTCAGCGGCGGCGACACCGATTTTTCAGCTCAGCTTGCCGCGATCAAAAACGCCAAGCCCGATGTCATTTTCTGCCCCAGCTACTACAACGATCTGGGCAACATTTTGCGGCAAGCCAAGAACGCCGGGATCAACATCCCGTTCCTCGGCGGCGATGGCTGGACGGATGTCGAGTCGGTCACGCCAGCAGATGTGCTGACCAACTGCTTCTACGTCAACCACTGGGATCCCGGCGACACCTCCAGCGATCAGAGCAAGACCTTCCTGGAAAAATCCAAAGCCAAGTTCCCCAATGACACATTTAACGTCTGGAGCGCCCTCGGCTATGACGC
>JBGSMH010000035.1:0-4347 GCA_041740275.1 Phycisphaerae bacterium | reverse complement strand
GCCCTCAAGATCGACGCCAAAGGCGATTTCGCCGGCGCGGACCCCAAAGGCACGATCACCATCGGCAAAAAGACCGTCCAAATCTCAGACAGTAAGTTCAGCGACTGATCGGTACGCCGGTCAAGCGATCAATTCGCTGATCCCGCGTGTCCGCAGATATTCAGGATCATTGGCCCGACTCTCCAGCACGATCGCCGGGCCGACGGTGTCTTGGATCAGGTCCACCCATTTGCGAGAGAACTGAAGCGACTCATCGCGTTGGGCACCAAAAGCCGATTCCGGCACGATCAGGGCCTGTGTTCTGCGTGCCGGTTGCGGCGGGCATGTCTTCCATTGCTGTATCAGCTTCGCGATATGTGCGCCGTTGGGTTTCACACGATTGGAGGCATCCAGCAATCCCAGATCGTATTCGAGCGGATCAAACCCGCGCAGATCGGGATTCAGGTCATGCGAGCACCACCAAGTGCATCCCCACAGGTTCTCACAGCTCATGGCATTGCGATAGCTCTGTTCGGAAAAGTGCGGGATGCGATCAAGCGGCATCCACTTTGACGAGACGCCAAACTCCTGCAGCCAGATCGGCCGATGCGGATCGGTGTGGTAGGCCAGCGCAAGCTGGATGCAGTATTCCGTCAGGTGTTCGGCCGCGACACTGGTCGCACCGTAGGTCGCGGAAAAGCCTGTGAACTCGATCCAGGTATGCACGGATGTGGCAGCACCCTCGCTGGCAAGCGCGGGTCTGCTGAATCCGAACTGACGGAACCAGTGCATATGGTCGACACCATTGACATGGAACTTCCCCGGTGCCACCCGCTCACACACCTGAAACATGCGAGCCTGCCAGCGGTCGGCCTCTTCGGACGTGGCCGGGTTGTGCGGGTGCATGATGACGCCCAGTTCATTGCCCAGGTCAAAGCCCATGAAGCGTCGATGCCCCGCAACCCGCTTGCCGATCTGCTCAAAGAGCAATTCCTCGGCGACGATCATCCACTCGTCGGTGAACATGTTCCGGCCGCCCTGCCACGCCGGGGCGAAGATGAAACCGCTCAGCCAGCCATCCAGAACGGTCACCTCGACATCAAGCTTCGCCGCATCCGCCAGATCCAGCAGTTGCACAAGTCGGTCCATCGCCGCCTGACTGACCCGGTTCGGATTGGGCTGAAAAATCGGCCACAGGCAGTGGATGCGGATATGGTCCATCCCCAGTGCCGCGATCGCCTGCAGATCATCGCCGATCGACGCCGCGTCCCAATCGACCCATGAATACCACCAGTTGCGTGAGGGAACATAATTGACGCCGAAACGAACTGGGCTGCTGCTGTTCATAGAGTCGGTGAGTGTACGACATCGCCCGCGGCACGCCATCGCGCTGTCCTGGTGCAAGAACGCGAGTCGTTCGCCCATTCTTCGGTCGCAAGGTCACAAAGCGTGTTTTGATGGGCGATTTCGGCCGCTGTCCGGCTTCAAGATTCGCCCGCGTGCATTTACCGTGAACGTCGTTCGCGCAGCGCCTGGATCGCAAGGGCTAAATATCGACCGCTGATGGAGATCATGGACAGGCCAAGGACGACAATTACCGGATGCATCGATCCGTCATGTGCCACATAGGTAAGACTGCAGAGTACGGTAAACAACACCATCACTGAGCCGATCACCGTGGCAACGATGGGGACCCAGCGTCGATTCTTCATGTCCTCGAATCCGATCACGAGCAACACGATTCCGGGCACCAGCAGAAACACAAAAGCCAAGCCTCCCTCAAGCGACACAAGGGACTGCTTCGTAATATTCAGCACGTAGAATGTTAGCAGACCCAATCCCGCGTAAGTGATCCCGTAAACCAGTCCCCGTAAGGCCAGTTGCTCCGCAGCCTCGCCGTGAGGGATGGCGCTGATGCCGGCTAATCTAAATACCTCTGACGTGCTCAAGAGCAGATCCCGACTGAGCTCGGCCCGTCCAATGGGCTCGCATCCGTAGAGAGTGGAAATCAGTTCGTAAGTTGTGCTGCCAAAACTGTTCTGCGACATCACTTCGATTTGGGCTTGCGCGGCAGTATCGCCGCTGTTGCTGGCCTCATCCAAATACACTTGAAGATCGGGTGGCTCCGCAAGCGCCCGCTCGGGAGCCACAACCACCAATTGCGGCCAATACCCACTGGTTCGCAATAGATGCCCGAGGCCGGCCAGGCCATGTGCCTGAGTTTCGAACCGCACCTTGCGCATCGTGCGCTTTTCCATGCCGTAAACGAAGTACCGCTGTAACGCGACGTCATCAACTGGGTCGGGAAACGCCGGCGAGGAATAGTCGAGAGTTCGCGGCATGTGTAACGAGATGCCGCCAACTATACATTTCCGTGACGAAAAATTAAGCGCGAAGGCTAAAGAGCACCCAGCTTGTGACGAATAAACTCCGCTCGCGCGGCGCGGCGGGCGTCGCCTTCTACCTTTTTGCTCATCATTTTCTGCAGGTGTGCCGGTTGGGTCATCAGCAGGAGTTCATTGATCGTCCGCACTTCGATGTCCTTGATGCGGCCGAGGTTGACGCCCATGCGGAGGTGACTGAGCAGGAACAAGACTTCCTCGCTGGTCATCAGCCGTGCCGAGCGAAGCAGGCCCAGGGCGCGGAAGACCTTGTCATCCAGCGCCACCGTTCGTTCCGACAGCAGCGTGCGGCGGGCGTGGTGCTCATAGTCGATGATCTTGGGGATCACCACATGCTTAAAATCCTGAATGATGTCTTCCTCGACCTTGCCCAGGGTGGTCTGGTTGCTGATCTGATAGAAGTCGCCGGTCGCTTCGGTGCCTTCGCCATACAAGCCGCGAACCGCAAGCTTCATATCCTTTGCGGCGCGGAAGACTTTTTCGATATCGCCGGTCAACTTCAGGGCGGGCAGATGCAGCATCACGCTCACGCGAATGCCCGTGCCCAGGTTGGTCGGGCAGGCGGTCAGATAGCCAAAACGCGGGTGAAAGGCGAAATCGAGTGTGCTTTCAAGCGTGTCGTCGATGCTGTTGATCTGCTCCCACGCCTCTTCCAGTTGCAGGCCGGAACGGAGGACTTGAAGACGCAGGTGGTCTTCTTCGTTGACCATGATCGAGACCGATTCATCGCCGCTGATCGCGACGCCGCGCGAGCCTTCGGCGTTGGCGTGGGGCTTGCTGATCAGATGACGCTCGACCAGCAACTGCCGATCGATCTCGGGTGCATCGGCCAGATCGACATAGAACAACTTGTCGGCGAGTTTTGCGGTGCTGGCCAGGATCGTGCCGCGCGTCTTCTGTTCGATCGCGTTGCGCTGGGCGCGCGTGCATTTGCTGAGAAACTGATGCCCGGCCAGATTGCGGGCCAGACGGATGCGCGACGAGATGACGATCTCGCTCA
This sequence comes from Phycisphaerae bacterium, assembly GCA_041740275.1. Classification (GTDB taxonomy): domain Bacteria; phylum Planctomycetota; class Phycisphaerae; order Tepidisphaerales; family Tepidisphaeraceae; genus BPJO01. The sequence goes on along the minus strand of JBGSMH010000035.1, from coordinate 966 downwards.
TCGGTCCGTCGCCACGAAGCCATTCACCGGCACGGGAGGTTAAGTCGCTGAGTTTCATAATAAGTCGGCTGCTGTTTATTCGTTCTCTGCCGCCCGGATTTGATCGCGGATTTTGGCGGCTCGTTCGTAATCCTCGGCCTCAACTGCCCGTGTCAGATCGCGCTTCAATCGTTCCAGATCGGTCGAGCGTCGCTTGGCGGGTACACCCACCGCGCCACGCCGGGTCGGAACCTTGCCGACATGGTACGTCGCACCCTCGTGTGCCCGTTCGATCAACGGCGTCAGATCACGCTCAAAGACCTTATAATCATTCGCACACCCGAGCAACCCGCTCTGACGAAACTCGGCCCAGGTGATCCCGCACGATTCGCAAGCAAGATTCTGCTCTTTGCTGATCCCCGAATGGGCCATCACGAAGTTGGTCAACAACTCATTGATCGGTTGATGCCCTTTGGCCTGACCGATGCCTTCCAACTGTGCGGCACAGATCTCGCACAGGTGCTTTTCCAGTTTCTTGCCGCCTTTGATCTCTGTCAGGTGTACGGTCGCGGCGTTGTTGCAGTTGTCACACTTCATAGGGGTTGCTACTTCGCAAAAGTCCGAATCTGACCAATGCTATTGGTGTTATGGGGAAACGTCAACGTGAATCGGCGACACGCCTCACGCATTCACGCCCGGTAAACCGCACTACAACCCGGGGCCTCGGTCACTTCCACGCTCACCAGCCTGGCCTCGCCAGGGACGATCAGGGCGTCGGCGATCGCTTTGGCGACATTTTCCGTACTTGGGTTTAATCGACCAAATACGGGTACGTCATTCAAATGCCGGTTGTTCCAAGGCGAAATGATCGCATCCAGCCGCTTTTCCAGCTCATGGAAATCCACCACAAACCCGGCCTTATCCAACTTATCGGCCCCAACTGTCACCGTCACACACCAATTGTGCCCATGTAACGGCTCGAGCGAC
>JBGSMH010000034.1:0-3347 GCA_041740275.1 Phycisphaerae bacterium | reverse complement strand
CCACCGCGATTGCGAGTCTGGTTCGTATCGAGGGGATCGACGGCCCGATGGGGGAGATGCGCTGCGCCTTCATCCCACGCGGCAATCAGCCCGATGCCGAGATCCATATTGGTGGTGAATCGATGCGGACCCGCATGCGCAATGGTAAACCCCAAAGCACCGACGATATCGAATCGGTCACGGTCAGCATTCCGACGAAAATCCGTCTGATCGACGTGCCGATGAGCCTAAAGGATATCCCGTTGCCGTAGGGGATGACGCCGCTTAGCGCGACAGCTTGGCCAGCAGATCGGACAGTTCGTCGCGCTCCGGATCATTGGGATTGGTGCGGAGATATTCGCCGAGCCACCAGGAAGCGGGTTTGGGCATATCGATCCGGGCAAACACCAACGCCAGATCGCGCTTTAGCTGCGGCTGTTTCGGCCAGAGGATCATCTGCAGTTCCAGCATCGCCGCCACATCGGTCCACTGTTGATGGGTCGTGAAAATGTGCAGCAGATTCTGGATCATCCGGCTCAGCCACATGCGGTGCGTGACCGGCTGGAGCATCTGATCGGTCCATTCGACGGTATCCGAGAAAATACTCTCGACGCGCTGCTGGCATTCGGTGTCGGTCATCAAACGGCCGCCGGCGAAGGAATCGACGTAGATCGTACCCCGCTCGGTTTGCACCGCAGAGATAAAATGCCCGGGCAAGCCCACGCCATGAACGGTCAATCCCAGCTTCTCTGCAACCGCTTTATAGACCAGCGACAGCGTGATCGGCAATCCGCGACGCGATGTCACCACTTCGGTCAAATAACTGTTGCCCGGCGCGTAATAATCCTCGGAATTACCGGCATAGCCCAACTCTTCAAAAAGATAATGGTGCAGATGCGCCAACAGCGCCTGCTGCTGCGAACCGCGAACGCGCGATCGAATGATCTTGGCATAGCCGTTCAGCTCGCGTTCGATATCGGCCACGCGTACCGCGTCGATTTGGTGCATCGCGACGGCAACGGAGGTCTTGATCAATCCGGGGGTGGTTTCGATCTGCTGCGCGTGTTTGCGAAACAGGTCAAACGCCACATTTGAACAGCATACCGGCAGCGATTCGCTCATTACGCCATCTCCTTAACAGAGCGACGCGTACGTCGTCTGCATCCACTATCGGCAATTTCATGTCGTGTGGCTTGAGATTATATGACGTAAATGGATCGGGATTTGTTCGCGCCAATCGGTCAGGCGACGGACAATTCGTGCCGGTAAGTGCGGTGAATGAGCTTGGAAAGCTGCTCGAGTTCGACGCGGGTGATGCGCCCGATCGAGCGACTCGGATCGATCTCCATCCGGTCGGCGGCGTCGCGGACGCTGCTGAGCGTCAGGCCAAAAACCGTCGCAATTCCAGTCAATACATCAGAAATGGGCTTACGCGGTTCCAAATGCTGGCGTTTGGACAATTCATCCATGATCTCGGTGGGATCAACCGTGCGAAGGCGGCGTAATAGGGTACGATTCATATCAACTTCCTCGTGTTCGACTCGGTAACTATATGCAGCCATGATAAAAACGTCACAAAAACAATTTCATGAAAGTGGGTTCTTTCGATCGGTCCGGTTTCTGTGGATCGGGCTGTTATTCGCCAGCTTGGTTTCGATCACGAGGGCAGAATCCCTGACGGTACAGACCGATACCCCCCAAATCACCTCCGCCAGCGCCAAAGGGACGACCAGTGGTCTGGAGAAGACGGGCAAGATAGAGAAAGACGCCGTCCGCTTCGACAACCTCAGTCCCGGCGAGGGCTATGACCTGTCGATCAAGCAAAAAGACGGCAAGATATTGAGGTGCATCGATCTATCCTGGTACGCGCCTCTGCCTGCCAGCCCGGACAAGCCCGAACCGATCACGGATGAGGACAAAAAAGCGATCGAACAGATCGTTACCGAGATCAAGGCGTTCACGAATAAGAACACGATCGTCCAGCTATCGGGCAACGCCGGCCGGGCGGTAGCGTTGGTGGAACTGATCCGCGACACCGATTGGCATGATCGCAAAGGCCAGGAAGTGCTGTGGCGGGTCGAGGTCTGGTACTTCGAATATCAGGCCGGTGGCTGGGCAAAAGTGCAGCAGCAAAATCGCGTGATCGAGCGCGAACGCATCGCCAATCCCGAAGCCCTCGAAGCCAAGCGAAAGCCGTTCATCTGGCGCGGATTTGAAACAGGGCTGAGGATCGTCAAGGGTGCAGACGCGACGGTGACGATTGGGAAAGAATAGGGGGGAAGTGTGGAATGTGGAGTGTGGAATGGAAACAAGTCGCAAATCCCAAATCTGAAATCCAAAATCTCAGATCTTCCAACTGCCCACCGCCCACCGCTATTCAATCCGGCTTCGCATACAGATCGCCTTCCGAGATGAGTCGAAAGCCTTTCTTGATCAGCAGTTGCGCCGCTAGGGTTAGGTCATCAGTATAGACGGATACCGCCGGGCCAAGGGGGGTGGTCATCATGGGGTAGGTGTAGTGGAGGCTGATCTCTGCCGACAATAGGGCTGAGCAGAGCGCCTGGAGTGGCCGCGACTGCCTTTCGGGCATCGCAACGCACAACACCTCGGTTACGCTGATCGAAAATCCCTGACTCTTGAGAAACGCCTTGGCGTTGTCCGGGTCCGACACGATGACGCGCACCAGCGCCGCATCGGCCGACTCTTCGATCGCCAGGGCATAGACCTTTTGCTGGCCTTCTTCCAGCGCCCGCAGGAGCGCAAGAAGACGTCCGACGCGATTTTCGAGGAAAACCGTGAACTGTCGGACGCGCGTCAATTCAAACCCCGCACCACTGGCGGTTTGCGGGGGAAGCACCTGTTCCATGGCGCGAAATATACCCGCGAAGCTTCGCAAATCCTAGCCAATTCATGCTTTGCGCCATTCCAGCGATGTCGCGCACCCCGGGCATTGCGAACGATGGGGACGTATTGTCGCAGGGGTGTCAGAATCGGTTGACAATTCCCGCACTTCGCCGACGCTGTTGTGTTACGCATGGCCAGCCCCCACGATGATCTTCGCGACCAAGAGCACAAGCGGTGTTTTGTATGCGATCCGAGTCGCGCCGGCGGGATGAAAGTGTCGTTTGAACTCAACGACGCGGGCGTTGCGATCGGCCGATTCGACTGTAATGCCGACTATGAGGGGTACGACGGTCTGGTGCATGGCGGCGTGATCGCGACGCTGCTGGATGCGATCATGACCAACTGTCTGTTCCAGCACGGCCACGTTGCGGTCACCGCCGATCTGCGCGTGCGGTATCGCAAACCCGTCCTGCTGCATCAGCAGGCCGAGCTGCGCGGGTGGATCGTTGCCACCACCTTGCCGC
>JBGSMH010000033.1:0-3908 GCA_041740275.1 Phycisphaerae bacterium | reverse complement strand
CGCTTTGGAGGATCTGGCCAGTCTTGACCAGCAGATCGGCCACCGAGTCCGGGCCTGAGAAGATGCCGTCGTCGATTGTGTCATCGAGCGAGGCTTCGAAGAGTACGATGCCGTTGTCGTTGATGACGACCCGGCCAAACGAGGCGTAGTCGCCATCCAGATTGGCGATCTGCGTGTAGGAGCGGGGCGTGTGGCCGAGTTGAACCGGATCGGTGACGTAGACGCCCGGCTGGAGCGTGATCGAACTGGCAAGGCCGCTGCCGAAAACGTTGGGCGTGTTGTAGAAGTTCATCGTGATGGTCGCGTTTAGCGCGAACGCGACTTGGCCGAGATTGTTGATCGACGGCATCGGCTGCACGCCCACGCTCGTCTGCTCGACGGCCGAGCGTGTGAGTCTGATGTCGTTGTCCGGACTGAGCGGGTCGGTGACAGAGTTATCGATGACCAGAATCGCGCGTGACAGCGGCCCGACCGGGCTGCCGTATTCGAACTGTGTCGCGACTTCGCCCGAATCGTTTACGTCAGACCTTTGCGTGTTGAAATAGATGCCGCTCCAATTGCGAAGTGCCGTCGGCGCACCGTTGATCGGCCCGCGGTAGAGCGATCCGCCCAGCGCCGAACTCCGCATGTTGCTGAAGGCGACGGTTCCGTTGCCGCTCATCGCGACAAAGCGTGTCTCGATCGTGTCGAGGCCTTGCAGGTCTTCGTGATAGGTCGTGATCGGCGCTGCCGCAGTAGTGGTCTTGTAGACGCCACGATACGAGTCGCTTCCCTGCGTTCGGTCGGCGACGAACGCGACGTTACCCGCATTGTCGATCGCGAGGCTTCGAACATTGTCGTAGCCGCCAGCGATTAAGGTGACGGGCGTGAGCGTACCGGCGTCATAGGTGAGAAGTTGATCGTCAAAGGTAATGAGCGACTGGGTGGGGAAGGCGACTTTGCCGGTGTCGCTGATCGGGATCGGCACGCCCGGCTTAAGCCACGGCACGCCGCTCACGAACTCCATCGCGATTCGCGTGTATGCGGCATCGGTCGCATAGACCGGCGAACACGTCGCCAGAGCAAGGATGACGGAGTAAGTTGCGTATCGCACGGGCAATCTCTCCCTCGAGTTAAGGACTAACAATCCACACCCGACAAGATACCAACCGAAGTTCTCCCGCGGCAATGAATTTGTTTTCATTGAGTCGGGAAAAGGGCGAGGCTCGCGACGCTTTTGCCATGATGCGGGTGTCTGGATAAAATCAGTGATCATGTCAGCGGTTCGCTGTGGACCGTCGTCTGCTTTTTGTCTGTTTCTCTTTTCGAGAGGAAGTCATGCGATTGAATCAACGATTCAGCGTTGCGGTAGCCGGGTTACTGGCGGTGGGTTTGGGTGCCTCCTACTTCCTGCCGCAAACCAGTATGGCTCAGGACGCGCCCAAGGCACCGATCGATGTCGCATCGGCACTGCGGCGTAACGTAGCCACTCAGGTGGTGACGATCACGTTTGAGGCCCAGCGTGGTGCGCCAAAGGCCGCGACCGCGTCGGCTAAATTCGATCGCGACATTGAGGTGTGCTGGGTGTCGGTCGTCGGGACCGACATCAAGTTCGCTCGCTCGACGGAGAAACAGATCAATCGCCAGATGTTTGAGGTCGATCCGTTCGTCAAGATCGTGAACGGCCGAACCGCGGAAGTCAGCGGCAAGCTCGGCATCAAGGACGGCAGCGGCGATTTCGACGACACCTACGAAGGCACGATCACAGTTGCCATCACGGCGATCCTGTCTGCCAAGTAAGGCCATTGAGCTGCCGGACCGAAGGTGACCTACGCAAAGGTCGCCGGTCGCCATGGCGCCTTGGTGGCATGTGCGTGTTTAGTGGCTGTCGCAGCATGAATACACTTTGGCTATGAAACAACAAGCACCTCCCAAGCTGCATCGGATCGTCGAGACAGGTTTATACGTTCAGGATCTTGACCGGTCGCGAGCGTTCTACTGTGACCAGCTTGGCCTGCCGGTACTCCTCGATGCGTCCCCGCGATTGCTGGCCTTGGATGCAGGACCGGGGAGTGTGTTGCTCTTGTTCCAACGCGGCAGTACAGGTCCAGCGGAGATCCCGGCGGGCCGAATACCCGGACATGGGGCGGAGGGTGTCCAACACTTCGCGTTCGGCATCGATGAAGCCGACTTACAGGCTTGGGAAAAGCGACTATCGGAGTCGGGGATCGAGATCGAGGGCCACGCCGAATGGTCGCCAGCCGGAAAGAGCATCTATTTTCGAGACCCAGACGGGCACTCGGTCGAACTGCTGACACCGGGATTTTGGCGCAACTATTGACCCAATGAAGAAAGCCCACGCCATCCATGGCGTGGGCTTTCGGGTCGGTCATGAAGCGAGCGATCACTGCCTCAGCGGTTGATGTAGTAATAGTTCAACGGATCGTGCGCCAATTCTTTCACCTCGGTCGAGGCAAAACCGGCATCATCGAGCATCTTCACGGCCAGTTCCTTGCCCCACGCGGCGCCGAGGCCCATGCCGCCTTGGGCGAGGCTGACGCTCATGCAGAGCATGCACGAGATCGTGTAGATCCAGGGTGCCAGGGGCTGATTTTCCTGCTGATCGACGTAGCTCGATGCCTTGATGTCCTGCATGAGGTAGACGCCGCCTCGTTTCAGTGCCCGGCGGATATTGGTTAGCACCTTATCCGGGCGGGCCTGATCGTGGATCGCGTCGAAAGTGAAGATCACGTCAAACGCACCTATTGCGTCCCACGTCGTCAGGTCACGTGACTCGAATCGGATGTTCGACACGTTCTCTGCCGCCGCCTGTCGTGCGGCAAACTCGATCGCCTCTTCGCTTAAGTCGATTCCGACGAAGCGGCTGTTCGGATAGTCCTTTGCCATCTTGATCAGCGCCAGTCCGGACCCGCAGCCGACATCCGCGACATCGACGCCGGTTTCGAGCGATTCGATCAATCCCGGAACCAGTGGAAGGATGTGTTCATCCAGCCCGGCGATGACGGATTGGTTGGATTCTTCGGCCATGACCTCGTGGAAGCGGTTGTACGCCGCGTACGGCACGCCTCGGCCGTGACGGAAGGCGTCGACGACCTGGTCCTCGACATAGCCCAAAACGCTCACCCACTGCGCCGAAGCCGCCAGATTGTTCGGCGACGCCGCCCGCGTCAGAAACGCCGCGTGTTCGGCTGGCAGCGAATAATGCTGCTCTTGGGGGTCGTACGAAACGATCCCGCCAGTGACCATCGCACCAAGCCATTCGCGAACATATCGCTCGTTGAGCCGCGACTTGTCGGCCAGCGTGTGGCTGGTGTAACCGGCGTTGTCCGACATCGCGTCAAAGAGCCCGGTTCGGTGCCCGACCGAGATCATCAGCATGATCCCGGCGCTGTTCAGATGATTGAACAATTGACCGGCAAAAGCATCGGCTTTTGTCTGGTCAAACGAAACGCTGCAAAGCGTACACATAGTAAAACCTTTCGTGCCTCGACCATTCGAGGTGGGGGATATTACGACTTGGCCGGTGTGGTGGGAGTGTACGAAGGGTCAAAATTAGCTTGACTTCAGGTCAAGCTAGGGGAGCATGATAAGTCACACGAGGGAGTCCTATGTCAACCACACGCGCGCGGTTGGTACAGATGGCGTTCGAGATGTTCGGCCGCAACGGGTTTCACGGGGTGGGCCTCGACCGGATCATCAAAGAGGCGGGCGTCAGCAAGCAAACGTTCTACAACCACTTTGAGAGCAAGGATGATCTGGTCCTGGCGGTGCTGACGCATCGGCACGAGGCCGAGTCGAAGGTGCTGGGCGATCTGATGCTTTCGCTCGGTGGCGACACGCCGCGCGGCAGGTTGTACGCGATTTTTGATGCGTTGGATGCGTGGATGAATGAGCCCGACTGGCGCGGC
>JBGSMH010000032.1:0-1847 GCA_041740275.1 Phycisphaerae bacterium | reverse complement strand
TGGTTGAGACCGCACCCAACCCGATTCCGCTTCCCCCGCGCCATCCGGCCAGCAAGCAACTGGCCTCCTTCGTGCCCGCGCCGTCGGCGCTGGCCGCCTCGACCGATCTTGAACCCAAGCAGAAGCTGCCGCAGATGGCGTATGCCAGTTCGCTGGATGAGAACATCGTCGCCGCACGCGGGCCGCAAACACTGGCACTTTCAAGCCAGCCGATTAACTCGCTCCGCGCCTACAACGCCGCCGTCAGCGAAGTCAGCGACTGGCTGGTGCTACATCCCAACGATGTCTATATCCGTCAAGGCGACGGAAATTATCGCTGGAGCGATTCCCTGCGTGGCATCGAGCCGGGCGGGACCAATTCGGTCAACTTCGCCCTCCGCGATGTGGCCGGTGATGGCGTGCTGACCATGGAGCGACTGGCCAACAACACCACGCTCGCGCCCTCGCGACCCGACGGGCATACCTTTGTCGGCGTGTGGTCGATTGAGTCGCTCTTAAACTATGGCGGGATCGATCTGACCGTCCGCTACGACGACACGCTCGTGGCGTCCTTGGGGCTGGATGAGAACATCCTCAAGCTCTGGGTGAACAGCCAGGGCGACTGGATTCGCATCACGGATGACTCGTTCGAGCGTGATCTGGCGCGTCACAGTCTGTCGGGCAGTTGGGCAGGCGGACCGATCGATTATTTTGGGGTTTCTGCGCCCGAGCCGTCGCTCATTGGTGTGCTATTCACCGGTGCTGCCGCGTTACTGCGACGCAGACGCTTGTGATGGCGTCTGTGATGCTTTTCGGCGTCCGTGCCAGATCACCCACGCGATCACCACCATCGAACCAATTAGCGCAATCACGAACGCCCACCGCCGGAGCGTGAGTGCTTTGGGCGTCACTTCCGGGCCCATCGACCAGGTGGGCAAAAGAACCGTATCTGTCGCCGACGCCGGATGAGGAAACGTCGCTTCGGACGTAAACGCATTGTCGAAATCGACGCCCACCATCGGCGTGGGCGCAAAGCCCACCCGCCCATCGGCAAACAATAGATTCTGCCCATCCCGCTGGTGGTTGGGACTGTTAGCCATTCGCTGGTCGCGAAGCGAGGCCGGTTTTGTCGTCGCTTGCGATCCTTCTTCGGGTCCGGAACTGGTGTCGCTGGCGATGACAAATTGCGAATGTGCGCGTGACATCGGATCGTACCCCGCCGCCCGGGATGCGGCGTTGGGATACATGTTCAGAAGTGAATAGTTGTAATTGACGCGGGCACGGAAGTTGGAGCGATTCTGAACGGTCGCCTCCGTAAACGTATCGCGCTCTGCCAGTCCGTTGCGAAGCGCCGCCGGGCAGTTAAACACCGTCGCTGGCAACCCGCCCCGCGCCAGCAGGAACGCCGCCGCCGTTACGTCGTTGGGTTGAGGGCCGGTCTCGGCAAACGGATTGATCGAATCCGGCGCAATATAGGATGCGATTGGTGCGCCTTCGACAAATCGCGTCCGCGGAAACGCGTCATGCGTCAACTGATATTGTCCAATGGAGTCAAAGATTCGCCTGAGATTATCCGCACAGGCGACGATATCCCCCTGCTGCTGTACCTGTTGACGCGCCCCCACGACGACGACCAGCATCAACAGCGCCACGCCAATACAGACCAGCAGATCAAAGAAACGAAAACGGGGGAGTGAGTGCATGTTTATTCTTCTCGCGTGCGTCGCCAATGCCGCAGCAGACTGATCGCCGGGACAAGCCCGCAGGCGATGACGATCAGGTACCAGTTGATCCTCAGCCAGAACCCCGCCCCGCCGTTCTCCGGGCGGTTTGAGAACTCGATCCCGATGGTCTTGTAGATCGACGGT
>JBGSMH010000031.1:0-1580 GCA_041740275.1 Phycisphaerae bacterium | reverse complement strand
GGTGACGATCGCCGACACCGTCGAGGTGCAAAAGCGTTTGCTCGATCACCTCGGCATCGCACGCCTGCACGCCGTGATCGGCGGGAGCATGGGCGGGCAGCAGGCGATGATATGGGCGACGCGCCACCCTGATCGCGTCGCCAATTGTGTCCTGATCGCCACCGCCACGCGGCTGACCAGCCAGGCGCTGGCGTTTGATATCGTCGCCCGCAACGCGATCACCCGCGACCCGTACTTTTACTCCGGCGACTATTACGACAAACCGCACGGCCCGACCGTCGGCCTGGCGCTGGCGCGGATGCTGGGGCACATCACCTATCTGTCTCGCGAGGCGATGACCGCGCGATTCGATCCCGGCCGACTCAAGCCGCGGCAATTGGCGACGGCGTTCGAGAACCGTTTTTCGGTCGGCGGGTATCTGGCGTATCAAGGCGAAAAGTTCGTCGAGCGTTTTGACGCCAACAGCTATCTGACGCTGTCGATGATGCTGGATCTGTTCGACTTCGGCTCGACGCCCGATGAAATCGAGCGATCGTTTTCGACCGCGACGTGCAGGTTTCTGGTCATCAGTTTTAGCAGCGACTGGCTCTTTACGCCCCAGCAGAGTCGGCAGATGGTCGAGGCGCTGGTTCGGCTGGGCAAGCGCGTCAGTTCGTGCGATGTCCCTAGCGATGGAGGGCACGACGCGTTTCTGCTCGCAGACGGCGTGGCAAAGTTCGGCGGGCTGCTCAGCGGGTTTTTGTCTCCGGCAACGCACGCCAGCGATTCATCAAGCGGCCACAAACCCCGCGCCATCCGTCACGCCCAGCGGCTGGATCATCAAGCAATTCGCGATCTGCTGCCTACCGGTGCCAGCGTGCTGGATCTGGGTTGCGGCGAAGGCGAGTTGCTCGATTCGCTCACGCCCGCCCCGGCCTATCGCATCGGATTGGAGCTGGACGTGCCCGCGCTGATTGCCGCCGTCACGCACGGGCAGGATGTGGTTCATGCGGATTTGAATGATTCGCTGGCGTTTTTTCGCGATCAGCAGTTTGAGGTGGTGGTGTTGTCACAGGCGCTTCAGTGCGTGCGCGACACGCAACGCATCCTGGAGGAGATCACCCGCATTGGCCGCCGGGCGATCGTGAGTTTCCCCAATTTTGCCCATCGCGATCTTCGCCGGATGTTTGTCGAGCAAGGCCGCGTCCCCAAGTCGCCGGGCGCGTTTGGCTATGACTGGTACGACACGCCCAATCGCCGATTCCCGTCGATTCTGGATGTACAGGAACTGTGCGATTCGATGGGGATCAAGATTGTTGATGCGATCTATCTGGATCGCACGACGCAGGTGCCGGTGAGCGACGATCCCAATCTCAACGCGACCGAGGCGGTGTTTGTGCTGGTCAAGGACAAGCCATAGAGACAGCCGCATAGGCGGAAATATGGTATGATGCGTTTGCGGTGGCAGTGGCGATCGCGGGCGGGTCAAACCGTCTGAGGAAAGTCCGAGCTGCACAGGGCGCAACGCCTGGTAACGCCAGGGCGGAGCAATCCGACGGAAAGTGCCACAGAAAATATACCGCCGGGGGAGGAATCTTCCG